>JANOVN010000451.1:0-4633 GCA_031417455.1 Hyphomicrobiaceae bacterium
AGCCCGCCCAGCACCGACGTGACCGTCGCCAGGGTCGCATACCACCACGCCTTCGTGCGGTCGGCGAGGATCATAGGTACCAGCATCACATCTGGTGGTATGGGAAAGAACGAGCTTTCCGCAAACGATACAACAGCCAGGGCCGTCGGCGCATTCTTGCCGGCTGCCAGCCGCATCAACCATTCATAGGTTTTTTTGAGCATGGCCCTGCTTTATTGCGCCGTGCAGCTCCTGTCTATCGCGCTCCCTAGCGGCCAACAGAAGCATGGCCCCTATCGTCGACGCCGCTCTGCCGGATCATCGCGAGCGTGTTCCGCGACTTGCTTCACGCGGAATTGTGATAGATTGTGACAGGCATGCCGTGTTCCGGTTTGCCAGCAAAAGACGCGGGATACCTGTTCCGGTACGGTGCGCATCGAAGTGCTCCATGCCCAACAACATGTGCGTCAGCACTCGACTTTCCCTCCGCACTACCCTACGTTTCTCTGGAATTATTCTAAGATCCCGGCCGAGCGCCGCGCGGAGATTTCACATGTTTATCCAGACCGAAACGACCCCCAATCCATCGACCCTGAAATTCATCCCCGGTCGCACCGTCCTCCCCGGCGGCACTGCCGATTTCCGCGGAAAAACCGAAGCCGGCAGCTCGCCCTTGGCCCTGCGCCTGTTCGACATCGACGGTGTCGACGGCGTATTTCTGGGTGCCGATTTCATCTCTGTGACGAAGGGCACCGCCGAGTGGCAGCACCTGAAGCCAATGATCCTGGGCGCGATCATGGAGCACTATCAGTCGGGCGAAGCCGCCTCGCCAGCGGCTGGCGCAAACGATGACGACGTTGGCTCCTTCGATCCCGCTGATGCCGAAACCGTCAAGACCATCAAGGAGTTGCTCGAAACCCGCGTTCGCCCTGCCGTCGCACAGGATGGCGGCGACATCATCTTCTCGGGCTTCAAGGACGGTATTGTTTATCTGCACATGCGGGGGGCCTGCTCGGGCTGCCCCAGTTCGACCGCGACCCTCCGCCATGGTATTGAAAACCTGCTGCGTCATTTCTGCCCGGAAGTGCAGGAGGTTCAGGCTGTCTGAACGGCGTATAAATTAAGTTGAATTGTTACACTTGCATGCTATCGACGGGTGCATTCCCTGGGTTCGCATTCATCCAGTGCTAACATTCGAGCTATTGTCATGTCGCGACGCCCATTCGACGAGCAAACAGTTCCGACGGCGGCACTATGAACCTGCTGGCGTTCGACACCTGTTTCAACGCCTGCTCCGTCGCGATCGGAGTTTACGATGGCGCGGTCATGAAAACCGTCGCCTCCCGTTTTGAGCCCATGGCGACCGGCCAAGCCGAGCGCCTTCTCCCGATGATTTCGCAATGCCTTGTCGGCGCTAAGCTGTCGATGGCCGATATCACCAAGATCGCCGTCACAACCGGGCCCGGCACGTTCACCGGCACCCGCATCGGCATCTCTGCCGCCAAAGGCTTGGCGCTGGTGAACCGCACGCCCATCACCGGCCTCTCCTCACTCCATCTCATGGCACGTGAAGCCGCGCTCGCGGCGCATCAGACCCGCGATATCGCCGTGGTCATCGACGTGCGGCGCGATGAAGTCTACGTTCAAACCTTTGATAACACGGGATTAAATCCAAGATCAGCCCCCGCGCTTCTGACCCTGTCGCAGGCCCGTGAACTCGTCCGCTCAAGTGATCTTGTCCTAGCGGGAAACGGCGCACCCCTTGTGGCAGCGCTTGATCGAGACCAGGTCCATGATTGGATTGAGTTTGATGATTGCGCGAATGCAGCGGACCTATTGCCGGATGCCCGCTATGCCTTAGACATCCTATGCTTTGGTAATCTACCAGACATGGCCGTTTCACCCCTATACTTGAGGGCTGCCGACGCCAAGCCTTCATCCGTCCCCGCGCTACAGAGACAATGACGATGGATCCAAACAGCCAAGCCGCCATCGACAAACGGCACATAAGCCTGCTCTGGGCCAGCCCGGATCGCGCTGCCGAAGTCGCGAAGATGCACGCCGAGCTGTTCAATCCGCCGTGGGATGAGCCCGCGATCCTGAAATTGCTGGAACATCCTGCCGCCGCCGCCTTGCTCGCAACGGCCGGCACAACCCGGGAGCCCGCTGGCTTTGTTATCGCCCAATTGGCCGCCGATGAAGCCGAAATCCTCTCGGTCGGCGTCGTAGCTAAATGGCAGCGGCTCGGCTTAGGGCGCCGGTTGATCGAAGGCTTGATCCGCGCCGCCCGCCGCGCCGAGGCCCGCCGCCTGTTCCTGGAAGTCAGCGTCGACAACATTGCTGCCCTGAGGCTCTATGAATCGCTCGATTTCCGCCGCGTCGGCGTGCGCCCCAAATATTACAAAACCGCCGGGCACGATGGTATCGATGCCTTGATCCTCGCGTTGGATTTTTGACCGCGATCCACGCTCGGGGCTATAGTGGCACTCGTTTTGATCCCGAAAGTTCACAATCTACGATGCCTTGTCCCCCGCCAGCGCCAACCCGGATCGAGCAACTGTGTGCCGACCACGGCCTCCGTTTGACGGGACAGCGCCGCATCATCGCGCGCATCCTCTCGAACGCCAGTGATCATCCCGACGTCGAGGAAGTCTTTCGTCGCGCTGCCGCGATCGAGCCCGGCATCGCCCTTTCAACCGTCTACCGCACGGTTAAGCTGTTTGCCGATCACGGCATGCTGGAACGCCACGACTTCGGTCAAACGCAGCCCCGCGCTAGGTTCGAGCCCGCCTCTCGCGCCCACCATGATCACCTGATCGACGTTGAATCAGGCGATGTCATCGAATTCTATAACGCCGAAATCGAAGCGCTCCAGGAGCGGATCGCCCAGCAGCTCGGATACGAACTCGTCGGTCATCGCTTGCAGCTCTATGGCACCCCGGTTGCGCGGCGCGATCGCGGCAAGGGCGGCAGGTAATTTATGCGTGTGCGGGCTGTCGCCATTCTCACAGGACTTGCGCTCTTCACGCTGCCGTTGATGCCGGTGCAGGCCGTGCTGCTGGCGACGAACCTAAGGTGGGCCCGCCGTTTCCCCCATTGGTATCATCGCAATGTCTGTCGCGCGCTGGGCATTGATCTTGAAATCACCGGCGCGGTCCTGCGCGACACCCCCGTCTTGGTGGTTGCCAACCACGTGTCCTGGCTGGATATTCCAGTGATTTCAGCGGTCGCCCCTGTCTCCTTCGTCGCCAAGAAAGAGGTCGCCAGCTGGCCGTTCGTGTCGATCCTGGCCAACCTCCAGCGCACCGTCTTCGTCGACCGCGAGCGCCGCACCAAAATCGGCGATACTGCCAACGAAATCACGTCCCGCCTTGCCTCGGGCGACGCCATCGTCCTGTTCGCCGAAGGCACTTCCAGCGACGGCAACCGCATTTTGCCGTTCAAAACCTCGCTGTTCGCCGCAGCCAAACCCACCGTCAGCGCAAGTGCGCCAGCCCCCGTATCGACGGCGCTCGTCCAAACCCTGACCGTCGTCTACACACGACGCCACGGCATCCCGATGGGCTGGGTCGGCCGGCGCAATTTCGGCTACTACGGCGATGTTGACATGGGCGCCAACGCTTGGAGCGTCCTCACACGCGGCCCCATCCATGCCCGCATTATCGTCAGCGAGCCTGTGCCGCTGGAAAACTTCAAGGACCGCAAGGCGTTGGCCCAATGGGCTGAGAAAGCCGTCCGCGACGGTTTCGTCACCACCTTGCGCGGCTGAATCACGCGGCCAGAACCGTTCATAGCTGTCGTAATCGCACTAGACAAAGAAACATGACAGTGATGTGATGTTGCAGTGCAATGTACGAAAGTGCAATCGCCAGAAGCGTTCAAAATGCCCACAATCGTTACGACACCCTAAGAGACAAGGTCATGTTTAACGCTTCCAGTTAACGTGATCGGAACACGCTTTCACTACACACGCGGTTTCGGCGGACAACTCTACCTGAGGTGACGGCATGCGTCAGACCAAAAAGGTCTTTTTAAAGACGTTCGGTTGCCAGATGAACGTCTACGATAGTGAACGCATCACCGAACAACTCGGCACAATCGGCTATGCCGAAACGCTCGACCAGGCCGACGCCGACCTCATCATCCTCAACACCTGCCACATCCGCGAAAAGGCCGCCGAACAGGTCTATTCCGACCTCGGCCGCATCAAGGAACTGAAAGACGAACGCCGCGCCCAAGGCAAAGACACCGTCGTTGCGGTCGCTGGGTGTGTCGCCCAGGCCGAAGGCGCCGAAATCGTCGCGCGCGCACCCGTCGTCGACATTGTGATTGGCCCTCAGAGCTACCATCGCCTGCCCGAAATGCTGGGCCGTATCACGCCGCAAACCAAGCACCAGATCGAAACCGTCTTTCCAGAGGACGAAAAGTTCGACCACCTGCCTGCTCGTTCGGCCATGCCCGCCCGTTCGGCGTCCGCATTCCTGACCGTCCAGGAAGGCTGCGATAAATTCTGCACCTTCTGCGTCGTCCCCTACACGCGCGGCGCTGAATACTCCCGCTCCGTCGCCCAAATCGTTGCCGAGGCCGAAAAGCTCGTCGCCCGTGGCGTCCGCGAACTCACCCTGCTCGGCCAGAACGTCAACGGCTACCACGG
>JANOVN010000452.1:0-3325 GCA_031417455.1 Hyphomicrobiaceae bacterium
GGCGGGCTATCACGACACGAACAAGCCCACCAAGGTTAAGGGCGTTTGCGACGTGTGTGGTTCGACTGAGTTTTCGCGCCGGGCCGATGATAACGCCGAAACGGTTCAGAAGCGGTTGATGGCTTATTACCGGGAGACGTCACCGCTCATTGGCTACTATTTCGCCAAGGGCAACTTGAAGACAGTCGATGGGATGGCCCCTATCGGCGAGATCACGAAATCGATTAATGCCGTTTTAGGCAAGTAATCGGGAGCGTGATAGGGATTATCGTGGCGATTGACGGACTTGGGATTGACGGGCTGGAGAAGCCGGGATATCACACCGTTAAATCGACATGAAGCGCTGGCGGCTGGGAAGGTCTGGAATGGACCTTGCTGGCACGTCGGCTTCGCTGTTTTGACATTCGATCGGGGCGCAACGCTCAGATCTTCGCTAATAGAGTTTCTAGGAGACTGACGTGGCACGTATCGCTGGTGTGAATATCCCGACTGCAAAGCGCGTTGTTATCGCGCTTCAATACATTCATGGCATCGGCCAGAAACACGCCGGCGAGATCTGCCAGAAGGTCGGCATTCCTGCTGAACGCCGCGTCAGCCAGCTGACCGACGCCGAGATCCTCCAAATCCGCGAAACCATCGACCGGGACTATATGGTCGAAGGCGACTTGCGCCGCGAAGTTTCGATGAACATCAAGCGTCTCATGGACCTTGGCTGCTATCGCGGGCTGCGCCACCGTAAGGGCCTGCCGGTCCGCGGTCAGCGCACGCACACGAACGCCCGTACGCGCAAGGGTCCGGCCAAGGCAATCGCAGGCAAGAAGAAGGCGTCGTAAGCTCTTTGTTCTGCCGGGCGGCTGCTGGTCAGTGGCCCATAACAGTTTTTTGACAATCTGCCTTGCTAAGCGGGGCTTTGGAGTGGGTAATGGCAAAAGAAGCTCAGGGCCGGAATAAAGTCCGCCGCCGCGAGAAAAAGAACATCACGTCGGGCGTTGCCCATGTGAACGCGTCGTTCAACAATACGATGATAACGATCACGGACGCGCAGGGTAACACCATCGCGTGGTCGTCTTCGGGTACGAAGGGCTTCAAGGGCTCGCGCAAGTCGACGCCGTATGCCGCTCAGGTTGCTGCTGAAGATGCCGGCAAGAAGGCGCAAGAGCACGGCATGAAGGTGCTTGAAGTCGAGGTCACGGGTCCAGGCTCGGGCCGTGAGTCGGCCCTTCGCGCTTTGCAGGCTGTCGGTTTTCAGATCACTTCGATCCGCGACGTGACGCCGATTCCGCACAACGGCTGCCGGCCGCGCAAGCGCCGCCGCGTCTAAGACACTACACACGTCAGCGTTGCCTGTGGGCGGACAGCCAGCAGGCGACGCTTTTTGATTCTAGAACGAGCGCGTTTTTCGCGCGGAAGGCCGTCCACCTCGACCCGAGGTAGAGGCCCTCTTCTTAGCTGAGAAAAGGCGAGGCACCATGGTGAACGTCCTACAGAAGAATTGGCAAGATCTGATCAAGCCAGGCAAACTCCAGGTCACCCCTGGACGTGACCGCAAGCGCGTCGCGACGCTGGTTGCCGAACCGCTGGAGCGCGGGTTTGGCATGACGCTCGGCAACGCGCTGCGTCGCGTGCTGCTGTCGTCGCTGCAGGGCGGTGCGATCAAGACCGTGCAGATCACGGGCGTGCTGCATGAGTTCTCGTCGATCCCCGGCGTGCGGGAAGACGTGACCAACATTATTCTCAACGTCAAGGAAATCGCGCTGCGCCTTCACTCGGAAGGCATGAAGCGGATGGTCCTGAAGAAGGAAGGTCCCGGTCCGGTGCGCGCAGGCGATATCGAGACGGGCTCTGAAATCGAAGTTTTGAACCCCGATCACATCATCTGCAACTTGGACTCCGGCGCTTCTATCCGGATGGAGTTTACTGCGGACATGGGTAAGGGTTACGTTGCCGCCGACCGCAACCGTCCCGACGATGCGCCGATCGGCCTGATCCCGATCGACAGCTTGTACTCGCCGGTCAAAAAGGTGTCCTACAAAGTCGAGAACACCCGCGAAGGGCAGATCCTCGACTATGACAAGTTGACGATGACCGTTGAAACGGACGGATCGGTGACAGCGGAAGACGCGGTGGCTCTGGCTGCCCGCATTCTTCAGGACCAGCTGGCTGTGTTCATCAATTTCGAAGAGCCCAAGAAGGCCGTCGAGGAAACCCGTCACCCCGAGCTTGCGTTCAATGCAGCGCTGCTCAAGAAGGTCGACGAGTTGGAATTGTCGGTGCGTTCGGCAAACTGCTTGAAGAACGACAATATCGTCTACATCGGCGACCTGATCCAGAAGACGGAAGCCGAAATGTTGCGGACGCCGAACTTCGGCCGCAAGTCGCTCAACGAAATCAAGGAAGTGCTGGCCACGATGGGCTTGCACCTCGGCATGGAAGTCACGAACTGGCCGCCCGACAATATCGAAGAGTTGGCCAAGCGGTTTGAAGACCAGTATTGAAGTGCAGGTGGGAGTGGGGAGTAGGGAATTGGGAGTTGATCCTATTCCCCACTCCCTACTCTCAACGCCCTTCTGCACTAACAAGGCGAGGCCGTAGAACCTCCCATAAACAATGTAAAACTTGAACCAAGAGAAAGATTAGTCAAATGCGCCACAAGAAACTGGGTCGCCGCTTTTCGCGGGACAGTTCGCACCGCCAAGCTATGTTTTCCAACCTTGCCACGTCGCTGATCGAGCACGAGCAGATCGTGACGACGCTGCCCAAGGCCAAAGATCTGAAGCGCGTGATCGATAAGTTTATTACTCTGGCCAAGCGCGGCGACCTCAACTCGCGCCGTCTGTGCGCCGCTCGTTTGGGCAGCGAAGTCATGACGAAGAAGCTGTTCGACGTGCTGGGTCCGCGTTATGCCACCCGCAGCGGCGGTTATTCGCGCGTGCTCAAGGCAGGCTTCCGTTACGGCGACAGCTCGCCGCGCGCCGTTATCGAACTCGTCGACCGCGATGTTGCGGCGAAGGGTAAGGAAGACAAAGAACGACACGCCGAAGAAATGAAGAATGCGCCGTCGGCTTGATTAGGGCTGGACGGTTGGAGAATTGGAAAAAGCCCTGGCGGATGCTGGGGCTTTTTTGTTGGGGGGACTGGGGAGAGGGGCTAGCAGGGAGTTTTTGAACGGAGCCAGCTTGGTGTGAGCGCTTTGTGCGCTTGTCATACCAGTGAGCAATAAAATTGACCTTTTCTCCACTCCATGGCCGGACTCGACCCGGTCATCCAGGAGCTAAAAATGCTGGCCTTTCAACAAGTTGCTCTGGATAGCCGGGTCAAGCCCGGC
>JANOVN010000453.1:0-4627 GCA_031417455.1 Hyphomicrobiaceae bacterium
GTCGCCATGTGTGCGATCTGTTGCGCAACCTCAGTAGTGGCGCACGATGAAAAATCCGACGGGCCGCCTACGGGTATCCCAAATCCGTCGATTGCCACGAGCCTGCCCAAACAGGGCGACCCGTTCGGCTCGCGCGCGGCATTGGCCGGTATCGGCATCACCGGCGGAGTCAACTACATCGGCGAAGTGCTCGGCAATGCATCGGGTGGCATCAAGCGCGGCGCGATCTACGATGGTCGCGTGGAACTCTACGGCGACATCGATTTCGAAAAACTTGCCGGCTGGAAGGGCCTGACCTTCCACGCCAACGCCTACCAGATCCACGGTCACGGGCTGACCGCCAACAACCTTAAGAACCTCTTGCCAGTCAGCTCCTTCGAAGCGACGCCCGCCACGCGGCTGCTCGAAGCCTGGTTTGAACAACAGCTCATCCCCAACAAGTTTTCGGTGCGATTTGGTCAGCTCGCCGCCGACAGCGAATTTATGACCAGCGAAACCGCAACGCAGTTCATTAACAACTCGTTGGGTTGGCCGACCTCGTTTGCGATAAACCTGCCCAACGGCGGTCCCGCGTATCCATTTGCGACGCCGGGCGTGCGTGTCATGTTTGCCCCAACCGATGCCACCACGATCCGTGCGGCGCTGTTCAACGGCGATCCCGCCGGTCCACGTTGCAGCGGCGATCCGCAGCGTTGCAACGACCATGGCTTGGATTTCCGCCTGCGCGATCCAGTCTTTGCGATTGCCGAGGCGCAGTTCAAATACAACCAGGATAAGGGATCGAGCGCTCTTCCCGGTGTCATTAAGGTCGGTGGCTGGAAACATTTCGGCAACTTCAACGATCAGCGGTTTGATGCAACCGGCCTGTCCCTCGCCAACAGCCTCAACGATCCGCGCCGCTACCGGGGCAACACGTCGCTGTACGCGATGATCGATCAGCAGATTTATGCCGGCCAGAATGGCAAATCGGTCAACGCCTTCGCGCGCATCACCGCCTCTCCCGATGATCGCAATACAGTCCAGCTCTATCTTGATGGCGGCCTGAAGTTCGCAGGCTTCGTGCCAGGGCGTCCCGACGACACGTTCGGCGCAGCGCTCGCCTACGCCCGCATTTCCGACGCCGCGCGCGGACTGGATCGCGATAACGTCGCGCTCGGCAATCAAGGCGTCGTCCGCAATTACGAGGCGATGATCGAGTTATCCTATTCGGCCCAGATCGTGCCCGGCTGGACCTTGCAACCCGACTTTCAATACATCTGGCATCCCGGTGCCTACGTTGACGACGGCACCGGAAAACCAATCGCTGACGCCGCCGTGTTCGGTCTGAGGACCACCGTCAATTATTGACCGGACAATCCAAATCCTAAAGCTCAGGCCCAAAGTCCTGGGCTTTTTTCTTTGACCTGCCACCAGCCTCAGAAATTATACTCGACCGACATCTTCAGCGTCTCGTCGGGCGTGTTCTTGTTGAGTCCAAACAGCAACCCGAGCCCGACTGACACAGATGCCTTCTTGTCGTCGTCATCTTTGGCACCCGGCTTCCCGTCGTCGTCATCCTTGCCGCCAGTCTTTCCAATGCCCTTCACGCCAACCTTCGCTGGCTTGACGCTTCCCGCCGACCCATGAGGATCGAACCGGTAATAGACGACCGGTCCGACCCGGTGCTGATCGAAATCTCCAAACAACTTCTGCTCAGCCGTTGGCGTCCCCGAATTCCCGATCCGGTCCACCGTGCCATAGGCCTCCAGCGCCAAGGCCCACGCCGACGAAAACGTATACTGGAGCTGAGCTGCATATGCGAAATCGCGCTTACGGTCGGCAGGCGTCAATCCCGTCTTGTCGGCTGAGCCCAAGTGCTGCACCACAAGCAAATTGGCGAGCGCTGTCCAAGGCCCCGAAACAGCCTGAATAATAGGCCCCGCATAAAACTGGCTGGTCCCTCCGCGCACCGAACGATCATACTCCGTGAGTAGCCCCAGACCAATCCCGTCGCCCTTTACCGGCACAAAGACAAACACCCCTTCAAGTGCAACGCCCGTCAGGTGGAGATCCTCAAACGCATTCGCCCGCGCCACCGAGCCGGGATCGTCGAGCCGCTCCTTCTCGAATTCGACGCCCAGTCGCGTTCGAAACCACGTCGCGATGCTCATTTGCATTTCAAGCGCGTACCGTTCGCGCGCGACCGAATTGTCATCATAGATATAGTTGCCGGGCGCGGTCTGCCGCACTTGCCGCTTGGGTTGCCCAAACGAAATCGCATTTTGGCTCTGAAACTGCAGCTCGCCAGGATCGGATTCGAGGTCTTTGGTCTCAAACTGATTAACGGCTGGACCCGCAGATACTGGATCTGTGTGCGATAACGTACAAAGGCAGACCATCCCGATAAGGATTATTTTCTCGGCTTGTTCGATCATTTCATCGGCCTCGATCCCTTAAGCTACGCAGTTCATTGCCGGATTCGACCCATTAGTGTCGACAAATTCGCGCATTCTAGACACGGTTCTTAACTTCCAATTGACGCTTCCGCCGTATCGTCGGCGAACAACTCTTCTCTGGATTAGGCCATAAATGCTATACGGCAAGGCTAAAAACGGCCGGTCCCAATCTCTGATGAACGACTATGCGTCGCTCTTGGGCGAGGCCGTGTTGCGCCATCAAACGCGGACCGCCGAGCACGCGGCCCGCATCGAAGCCGAGCTGGCCAGCCGCGTAAAGTCTGAATTCATTGCCAACATGAGCCATGAATTGCGCACGCCACTCAACACCGTCATCGGCTTTTCCAAGTTGCTTGCCGAGCAGGAGCGCCGCAAACTTCCAGACACCGAAATCGTCGAATACGCCAATCTGATTCGCGACGCCGCAGGTCATCTACTGGCCGTCATCAACGACATCCTCGACATTTCCAAAATTCAAAGCGGCAAGTACGCGCTTGATAAGCGCGATGTCCAGATGGAAGAAATTCTACTCGCCGTCCTGTCATCATTCCGCTTGCTGGCCCAGGACGCAAAAATCACGCTAGTCAACGCGGTTTCGCCCACGCTTCCCCTCATGCGCCTGGATGCCGTTAAGTTGCGCCAGATTTTCACGAACCTCGTCTCGAACGCTATCAAGTTCACGCCCGAAGGCGGCACCGTAACACTGGAAGCCAAGCAGTTACCTGACGGCCGCGTCGTCGGCCTGGTGCGCGACACCGGCATCGGCATGAGCGACCACGAGGTCAAGATCGCCCTGACCCCGTTCGGCCAGGTCGACGGCAGCCGCTCGCGCTGGCGCGATGGCACCGGTTTGGGGCTCCCTATCGCCAAGTCTCTTGTGGAACTTCACGACGGGGAAATGCGCGTCACCAGCGTTAAAAATCAGGGCACCGAAGTGTGTGTCATCCTTCCACCGCCCTCTCAACTAACCATATCCGAGGCCCGCGATGTCATCATGGGCACCGCGGTCCACCGTTCCTTTGATGCTGCCACAACCAAAGAAGTTGCCCTATGAAAATCTCGGACCACGAAATCCAATCAGATGCCTCGATTGGGCGCATCGTTTCCGTTACGGGTGCCAAGGCCATCATGTTGCTGGACCACGCCACCAGTGGACCGCGCGCCCGGCCTGAAATGGGCACGCTACTGGGCATTAATACCAACACGACGGTTGTGCTTGCGATCGTCTCGGCGTTGAGCGTCCCGGTTCCTGCCCAACGCGACGGTGATACGGAAGTGTGGATTGCCGAGCTTGGCCTCGTCGGCGAACTCCAAAAGAATGATCGCGGCGAGATCGCGAAATTCAACCGCGGCGTCACCGCCTACCCCTCGCTCGGCGACCGCGTCCGTGTGGCGACCAGGCCCGAACTTCACATGGCGTTCTGTGGCGACGATGAAACGTCCGTTCGCATCGGCGCGATCCGTCAGGACAGTTCGATTCCGGCCATGGTCAAGGTCGACGACCTGTTGGGCAAGCACTTCGCAATCCTGGGCACCACCGGTACCGGTAAATCCTGCACCACCGCGCTCATCTTGCGCTCGATCCTCAATAAGAACCCCGCTGCCCACATTGTTCTACTCGACCCCCACAACGAATACTCGACCGCATTCGGCGACTGGGGCGAAGTCATCTCGCCGCGCAACATGCAGCTGCCGTTCTGGCTATTGAACTTCGAAGAACTGACCGAAGTCCTGATCGGGGACAGCGAGCGCAAAGCCGAAATCGAAATCCTCAACGAACTGATCCCGATCGCGAAAAGCCGCTATAGCTCGGGTCGTGGCAAGGAAAGCCAGCAGGTGCGCCGCGGCGTTCTCGATCCTGGCCGTTACACTGTTGACACCCCGGTTCCCTATCGCATCTCCGACCTGACCGGCCTCATCGACGAGCGCATGGGCAAGCTCGAAAACAAGCGCGATCTGGCGCCCTACCGCCAGATCAAGCAGAAAATTGAATCGATCTCACAAGACGCCCGTTACGCCTTCATGTTTGGCTCGCTCACCGTTTACGACGGCATGACGCAAGTGCTCTCTCGCATCTTCCGTGTGCCCGTCAACGGTCGTCCGATCACCATCCTGGAGCTGACCGGAATCCCGCCGGAAATCGTCGCGGTTGTGGTTTCGGTCATCTGCCGCATGACCTTCGATTTCGCGCT
>JANOVN010000454.1:0-6939 GCA_031417455.1 Hyphomicrobiaceae bacterium
CAACAAGGTCGCCGGAAAGGTGTTCCGCATCGGTCACTTGGGCGCGCTCGACGAGTACATGATCGGCGGCGTTCTGTTCGCCGTTGAGATGGCGCTCCTCGACTGCGGCGTGAATATCAAGGCGGGCTCCGGCACGGGCGCTGCGGCTGAATACTTCCGCAAGACTGCAACGCGCTCGGCGACTGCGGCCACGGTCGCTAAGGCAGCCTGATCTTTCAAAGCGGCGCGGCCCCCCAGGGTGCGCCGCTTCGCATGTTGACGCCATTGCGCTGCACCGATCGTGCACGCTGCACCCCACAAGACCAGCTAAAGGAAACGTCATGAGCTTCACGCTTTATCCTCTCCGCAAGCAGCGCCTGCAGCGCTCGTACCTCGCAGTTCCCGGCTCCAACACGACCATGATCGACAAGGCGCTCAAGAGCGCCGCCGACTACGTGTTCCTCGATTGCGAAGACGCCGTCGCCCCGCCCGATAAAGAGCAGGCGCGCAAGAACATCATCCAGGCGTTGAACGATCTCGACTGGAAGGGCAACGGCAAGAGCGTCTCGGTGCGCATCAACGGCCTCGACACGCACTATATGTACCGCGACGTCGTCGACATCATGGAACAGGCCGGCGCTCATCTCGATACCATTCTGATCCCCAAGGTCGGCGTTCCCGCCGACGTCTATACGGTTGAATGTATCGTCAGCCAGATTGAAGTCGCCAAGGGTCTCAAGAATCAGGTCGGCACTGAAGCCTTGATCGAAACACCGCTCGGCATGGCCAACGTCGAAGCCATCGCATCGGCCAACAGCCGTCTGGAATCGATGCACTTTGGTGTTGCCGACTACTCGGCCTTCAACAAAGCCCGCACGGTTGTGATCGGCGGCTTGAACCCCGACTACCCCGGCGATCAGTGGCACTTCCCGATCTCGCGCATGACGGTTGCGTGCCGCGCGTTTGGCCTTCGCCCGATCGACGGTCCGTTCGGCGATTTCTCCGATCCCGCTGGTTACACGGCGGGCGCACGCCGCGCAGCCGCACTCGGAGTCGAAGGCAAGTGGGCGATCCACCCTTCGCAGATCGAGCTCGCCAACGAAGTGTTCTCGCCGACGGCCGCCGAAGTTTCGCGCGCTGAACGCATTCTCGTGGCGCTCAAGGAAGCCGAAGCCCAGGGCAAGGGTGCGGCATCGCTCGATGGCAAGATGATCGACGCAGCGTCTGAGAAGATGGCCAACAATCTTCTCGCTACCAACGCCGCGATCAAGGCCAGCGCAGCCGCTCGCGCCAAATCGTAATTGCAGCCCAGTTTGAACCTAGATAAATTGGAGTCCATCGATGGATATTCATGAGTATCAAGCCAAAGAGCTTCTCGCGAAGTTCGGCGTGCCCATCCCGCGCGGCGGGCTGGCCTATAGCCCCGAGCAGGCAGCCTATCGCGCCAGCGATATCGGCGGTTCGGCATGGGTCGTCAAAGCCCAGATCCACTCGGGCGCACGCGGCAAAGCTGGTGGCATCAAGTTCTGCAGCAGCGACCACGAGATCGAGCAAGCCTCCGAAGCGATGCTCGGCAAGAAGCTCGTCACCCACCAGACGGGTCCCGGCGGCAAGCTCGTGTCGCGCCTCTACATCGAGGAAGCGACCCAGATCGCCAAGGAATTCTATCTGGGCTTCGTGATGGACCGTGCTTCCGAGCGGATCATGGTCATAGCCTCCGCTGCCGGTGGCATGGAGATCGAAGAGATTTCCGCCAACAAGCCTGAGAGCCTGATCCGCGTCAGCGTCGACCCCGCCGTCGGCATGCAGCAGTTCCAGGCCCGCGAAGTAGCCTTCGGTCTTGGCGTCGACTCAGACCTCGTCGGCAAGATGGTCACAGTCATCATGGGCGCCTATCGGGCGTTCCGCGATCTCGATGCGACGATGCTCGAAATCAACCCGCTGGTTATCACCAAGACCAACCAGATCCTGGCGCTCGATGCCAAGATGAGCTTCGACGATAACGCACTGTTCCGCCGCGCCCACATCGCCGAGCTGCGCGACAAGAGCCAGGAAGACCCGCGCGAAACATACGCTTCCGACCGTGGCCTCGCCTACGTCGGTCTCGACGGCGACATCGGCTGCGTGGTGAACGGCGCAGGCCTCGCCATGGCAACGCTTGATATGATCAAGCTCGCCGGTGGCGAACCAGCAAACTTCCTCGACATTGGCGGCGGGGCGTCGCCTGAGCGCGTCGCGAAATCGTTCCGCGCGGTTCTCAAGGACAAGAACGTCAAGGTTCTGCTCGTCAACGTGTTCGCCGGTATCAATCGCTGCGACTGGGTGGCCAAGGGCGTGGTCGATGCCGTCAAGGAACTCAACATCACTATGCCGGTGATCGTGCGCTTGGCTGGCACCAACGTCGCCGAAGGCGTCAAGATCATCAACGAGAGTGGCCTTGCCGTTATCAGCGCCGACAGCCTGGGCGATGCCGCAAAAAAAGCTGTCGCCGCCGCTAAAGCAGCCGCGTGAACGGAGAGAAAAACCAATGGCTATTCTGATCGACGAAAATACGCCCGTTCTCATCCAGGGCTTTACCGGCCGGATCGGCACCTTCCACGCCCAGGAAATGATCGACTACGGCACCAACGTGGTCGGCGGTGTGACGCCCGGCAAAGGCGGCTCGACCCACCTCGGGCGCCCAGTGTTTAATACCATGAAGGGTGCCGTCCAGGAGACGGGTGCGACGACCTCCATCGTGTTTGTGCCGCCCCCGTTTGCCGCCGACGCCATCATGGAAGCCGCAGACGCCGGCATCAAATACTGCACCTGCGTTACCGACGGCATCCCGACCCAGGACATGATCCGCGTGAAGCGCTACATGCGCCGATACAAGTCGGAAAATCGCATGATCCTGACGGGTCCCAACTGCGCCGGTACCATCTCGCCGGGCCGCGCCATGCTGGGCATCATGCCCGGCAACATCTATTCGCGCGGACGCATCGGCATCGTCGGCCGCTCGGGCACGCTTGGTTACGAGGCAGCCGCACAGCTCAAAGCGCTGGGCCTTGGCATCACCACCTCGGTCGGCATCGGTGGCGACCCGATCAATGGTTCGTCGTTCAAGGACATCCTCGTTCACTTCGAACAGGACCCAGAAACAGACGCAATCTTGATGATCGGTGAAATCGGCGGCCCGCAGGAAGCCGAAGCAGGTCTCTTTGCCCGCGACCACATGAAGAAGCCGCTGGCCGCCTACATCGCTGGTCTTTCGGCCCCAAAAGGCCGCAAAATGGGCCACGCCGGTGCGATCGTTTCGGCCTTTGGTGAATCGGCGTCAGAAAAGGTCGACATCCTTAAAGGCTGCGGCGTCCACATCGTCCCGACACCAGCCGACATGGGCAGCACGCTGGCCAAGATCGTTGGCGGCAAGAAAGCCGCCTGAGACGGCGCACTCGTAGGTTGGGTCAACCCCGGACATTTGATCCGGGGGTGACCCAACAGCCAACAGCACAGCCCAAATAAGTTGGGTCGCGCGACGGCTTGACCCAGTCTACGGATTGGATTTTCAAAAATTGGATTTGCCTGTTTCGTTACGGGAAGTGAGTGATCAACATGAACCAGCAGTCAAAATCCAACGAAGCCCCTGCCACCGCCAAACTCGATGAACTAGCCCTGCGCGAACAACTCCGGCAGTTGCGCACTCAAATCCCCGACCAGCCCAACCTGAACCCGATCGTTAACGTCGCGTTCGACATCTCGCGCCGTCTTGAGGCCGGCGAAACCACCATGGTCGACCTGCGCGCCATTGCCGGCCGTTTGATGGACCGCGCCTGCACCCAACGGGCCCGCCGTCTGCGCTCGCGTATCGGCTATACCGATCAGGCAACGACACTCAAGGACTTCATGGCCGGAATCGATGCGACTGTCGTCACCACCCTCGACCCCCAAGACCAATTCGACGCCTTCAAATCCCGCTGGGAGCGCGCCCGCTCAGGCATCGTGCTGACCGCACACCCGACGTTTGGCGTCTCTGGCGCCCTGTCGCGCCACATGGTCCAGATCGCAACCGGTGACGCCGACCACCCCGAGACTTCCGCAATCGGCCACGCCCACCGCCCAGACGAAGGCATCGACCTGACATATGAGCATTCCGCGGCTCAGGAAGCTATCGTCAGCCTGCGCAACGGCTATGCCGATCTGTTGAACGCCTTTTATTCGGCCGCCGCCAACCGCTTCGGTGACGAGGCCTATACACTCAAACCCAAGTTGACTTCGATGGCATCCTGGGTCGGCTACGACCTCGACGGCCGCACCGACATTCCCTGGCACCGCTCGTACCTGATCCGCATCCAGGAAAAGCGCGCAGCCTTGATCGACGTGCGCGAACGCTTCTTGACGCTCAAACACCGCTTAGGTGATGCCCCCGAAACGAACCGCCTGTCGCGCCAGATCACCGGCAAGCTCGACCTCGCAATCGCAGCCGTCGACGAACAGGTTCGCGCGCTCGCCAACATGAGCCCGGACGCCGCCTCGCTGCCCCGTGTCGCCAACATCTTGTGCCGCGCCGACAGCTACAACCTTTCGACCACCGAACCGCTGACCACGCTGTTCACCGAACTGGGCGCAACCATCGAAGGTCCCCAGCTCAAGCGCGCGTTGGCAAGCTTCGCAGGCCTCGTCGACGCTACCGGCCTCGGCACCGCCCACATCCATCTGCGCATCAACGCCCAGCAATTGAACAACGCCTTCCGCGCCTACGTTCACGAGCCCTGGGCGCGCGACCTGACAGAGCGCCAGGCGCTCGCGCGCATTGTCGAGATGATCGAAAAGGTGCCGCATGAAAGTGTCAACTTCGGCACGCTGGAACTGGAAACCGCAACCGCTATCCGCCAGTTCGCGCTCTGCGCCCAAATCCAAAAACACGTCGATAGCCAGACCCCGATCCGCTTCCTGATCGCCGAATGCGAAAGCGCGGCGACCGTGTTGATCGCCGTATTCTTCGCCAAGCTATTTGGCGTTGAAAAGATCGTTGATATCTCACCGTTGTTTGAAACCCCCGCAGGCCTCGAAGGCGGCGCCCGCCTCATGGAGCGCTTGCTCGAACAGCAAGCCTACCGCGACTACGTCAAAGGCCGGGGCCGCCTGTCGATGCAAACCGGCTTTTCGGATGCAGGCCGCTTCATCGGCCAGATCTCGGCAACACTCGCCATTGAGCGCCTGCACTTCGCCATAGCCGACATGATGCAAAAGGCAGGCGTGGGCGATTGTGAATTCCTGATGTTCTCGACGCACGGTGAAAGCATCGGCCGCGGCGCCCATCCAGGCGACCTCAAGACCCGCCTCCACTACGTTTTCTCAGACGAAGCCCGCTCGCGCTTTGCCAACCACCACATCCCCGTGAAGCACGAAACGAGCTTCCAGGGTGGCGACGGCTTCATGTTCTTTGGAAACCGCCAGCTGACCACCAAGGCGATGGCGTCCGTCATCCTCGACGCCCACCGCGAACTGGTTGCCGACGATCCCTTCTACGCCGACCAGAACCTCAGCCTCGACTTTTTCCTTCGTTTGCGCGCCTATCAGCAATCCCTGTTCGGCCACTCAGGCTATCGCGCCGTGCTCGGAGCCTTTGGCTCAAGCCTGCTGTTCCGCACCGGCTCGCGTGCCGTCAAGCGCCAGAGCGACGGCGCTTCTCTTGCTGATCGCGGCGACCCATCCCGTATGCGCGCGATCCCCAACAACGCCATCCTCCAGCAGTTTGGCTACATCGCCAACGTGGTTGCGGGACTGGGTGCAGCCGTCGGCTCCGACCGCGAACGCTTCATCGCGCTCGCCGCCAAGTCGGCGCGCCTCAAGACGCTCCTTGAAATGATCGCCGCCGGTAAGCGGTTGTCCTCGCTCAATGCCATGGGCGCGAATGCCACGGTGTTCGACCCTGGATTCTGGGCCTCGCGCGCGTCGTGGGGTCGCGAAGAGCCGCTTCAGCCCGCCTTCCGCGTGCTGTCGAGCTATTTCCTCGACGACGACCGCGCTACCAGCATCAACAAGCTGGTCCATCATCTCCGGCTGGACGCCATCGACCTCCATGCGATCATGACCCAGGCAGGCTACGGCAACGTCAATGAGCTCGACGAAGCCCGCCTCGAACTCGACGTGCTCCAGGCGATCCGCTTGGCGCTCATCATGCGCGTGTTCATCCTAGCCGCACAGCTCCCCCGCTTCGCCACGCAAAACGATACCAGCCACGCCACGATGTTATCGCGCGCGCTGGGCCTCGACGTACCCGACGTTGTCGCCTTCATGCGCCAAGCCTTCCCCCACCGCGTCTCGGCGGCAGCAGATGCTGCGACCTACGACGAGAAGGCCACCTACCGCCCGCGCGGCATCGACGACTATGGCCGCCTCGAAACCGAAATCCTCGAACCCATGGAATCCACCTACGAATTCATCCGCGAAATCGGCACCGGCATCTCCCACCACTTCGGCGCGTTTGGGTAAGGGGACGGGTGCAATCTTGGTAATTGAAATCCGTGATGGGATACTGCCTATTCAAACAGTGCAGCGAACGCCTTTAGGAGTCGAGGTTGCCGCTTCTGCCGCTCGGACTTCGCGACAGCGAAGCCATCCGCCAAGTAAGCTCGTGCTTCTGGATTTGATAGCAGTTCGCGGCACTCTGGTTTGGCCGAATTTCGCGTAGAAAGTGATTTCACCGACTTCATCGCAATATCGATTTCTATTACAGAACTTGCGCAGAGCGTGGTTGTGTCGTGTACTCTAATCGATGCATTGGTCCAGGTTGCAATCTTGAGGTATTGGAGCTGAACCTCGGGCAAAATTCGTAGGCCATCGAACATGGTGGACGTCGCTTCGGTGCACTCCATCGACTGCTTGAAGCAATTAATGGTGGTCGTGGAAATGGGGTTAGCTATCTCATCATTTTCCAGCGCCCATGTTCCGACCACGCCAACGTAATCGGCTTTG
>JANOVN010000455.1:0-8604 GCA_031417455.1 Hyphomicrobiaceae bacterium
GGAGCGTTCCAGGAATTTGGCGAGGTCGTCGAGGACGCCTGAAAGCGAACCGCTGGCTTCGCCTGCTTGGACCAGACGCCAATAGTATTCGGGAAACTCCTTGCCACGGCCTGCGAGTGCGCCCGAGAGGCTGTCGCCTTGGCGCACGCTTTCGAGAACGGCGAGGGTCGCGGTCTTGATCCGGCGCGGGATGAGCGGTTGCAGGCTGACGATGCGCAAGGAGTCGTCGAGGGTCAGGTCGGCTCTGACGAGGGTTGCCAGTTCGCGGGTGAAGATCGTCAGGCCAGAGAGCGGCAGCGAACCATCGCCAAAGGAAATCTCGCGATGTAACCAGTTCTGTGCGGGTTTTGTCGGGCCGTCATTGCTTGTCACATCGAGGGGAAATTGCCCCCGTTGATGCAGCGTCTCCAGTGCCTGCGCGCGCGATCGCGCTTCGATTTCGCCCTCGTTCAGGACGCCTTGTTTGTCGTAGGCTCGGAAGCGGAATCGAGACATGTGTCAAACCGTGTTGCGCGCAAAACTTCTTGTGTGGTGGTCTGGCCGCGCAGCGCTTTTGCGAGGCCATTGTCGAGCATCGTGGTCATTCCGGCGGCGACGCCTGCGTGTTCGATCGCGCCTTCGGAACTGCTGGCCAGTATGGCGTCACGCACGACGGGTGTCGTGGTCAAAAGTTCGTAAATCGTGGTCCGGCCGGAAAATCCGGTCTGGCGGCAAGCGGGGCAGCCGGCGGCCGTGTGGAGGTTTTGGGCTGAGGCGCCGAGAAGTTTGGCGGTGTCGATGCCGGTCTGGCGCAGCATGGAGACGACGGCGGCGGCGTCTGGCGTTGGAGTGGCGCACGCCGGGCAGAGGCGGCGGACTAGGCGCTGGGCGAGCACGCCTTTCAGGGTTGATGCTAGCAGGTATTTTTCGACGCCCATGTCGAGCAGGCGGGTGACGGTTGCGGCAGCGGAGTTGGTGTGGACGGTGGACAGCACAAGATGGCCGGTCAACGAGGCCTGGATGGCAATCTGCGCGGTTTCGAGATCGCGGATTTCGCCGACCATGATGATATCTGGGTCCTGACGCAGGATGGAGCGGAGGGCGTGGGCGAAGGTCAGGCCGATCTTGGGTTGGACCTGGATCTGATTGATGCCCGGCATTTGGTATTCGATCGGGTCTTCGACGGTGAAGATCTTGCGTTCAGTGGAGTTGAGGGTGCTCAGCGCAGTGTAGAGGGTGGTGGTCTTGCCGCTGCCCGTGGGGCCGGTGACGAGGATGATGCCGTTGGGTTGTTTCAGGAGTTGCGTCAGGTCGTTATAGGATTTGCCGGCGAAACCGAGGCTTTCGAAATTGAGTTCGATGCTGGAGCGGTCGAGGATGCGCAGGACGATGCTTTCGCCCCACAGGGTCGGCATGGTCGAGACACGCAGGTCGATTTCGCGACCGCGGACGTTGACTTTGATGCGGCCATCCTGGGGGAGGCGGCGTTCGGCAATGTTCAAGCGGGCCATGATTTTGATGCGCGAACCGATGGCGGCGCGCACGGCAGGCGGCAGAGTTTCAGCCGTATGGAGGATGCCGTCGATGCGGAAGCGGACGCGGACGCAGTCTTCGCGCGGTTCGATGTGAATGTCGGACACTTGCTGGCCGACGGCGCGAACGATCAGGTCTTGGACAAGGCGGATGATGGGGGCTTCGCTCGCCATGTCTTCGAGGCGGCGGACGTCATCGTCGTTGCTGTCGTGCGTTGAGGCTGGCAACGTGGCGGGTGTTGCGGGAGAAGCAGGGGCTGGATGGCCGCTGTAGAAGCGTTCGAGGCCCTTTTCGATGTCGGCGTCGGAGGCGATGAGCGGGGTGAGCGGGCGGCCAAGCAGATAGGACAGGGCCGACAGGGCTTCGGCGTTGAAGGGGTCGGCGACGGCGACTTCGACGCTGGTGCCGGTGTCAGCTAAAGGCAAAATACGATTGAGTTTGAGGAAGGCGGGTTCGAGGTCGTCGGAGTGAAACGGCTCGGCGGGGAAGTCGCGCTGGGTGACGAGGCGCATGCCGCAATAGTCGGACAGGACCTTGGCCATGGGTGCGTCGGCGAGCAGACCCAGCCGCTGGAGGACAACGGGAAAGCGTTCGCCAGATTGCTTTTGGGCGCGCTTGGCCCGCTGAATAGCTAAGTCTTCCAGGATGGCATTGGTGCTGAGGTAGTCTGCGAAATGGTCGGCGAACTCGGCGCTGCGGGGGTCGAGGTTGCGGGCTGGTTCGTGGAACTTGGACAGCGTTGCCATCGGACTTTAAGCTTTCTTGGCGAACATTATTGCCGTGACGGGTGCCGTTGCAGTGGTGTTGTTCGAGGATTGCTTTCCACCCGGTCTAAAACGCACTAAAATCAAATCGAATTTGAAGCCGGATTGTGCAAGTTTGGAGCCAAAGATTGCGCGTTCTGGTTAGGGCTTGTTTGTTTCTAACGGTTTGGAGTCATTGTTGCAACTTCCTGATTCATATTATTTTTCTGGATGTTCCGGGGTGGGCTTGTGTTGATGAACATTGACGAATTGATGGAATAGGGTTTGCAAACCGGCAGAGCTTTCAGTGCGTCCGCGTCAAAAGAGGACAAAGCGTTCCAAATGAGTTCGGCGACGATCGGTTCTCAGGTTTCGAATTTTTTGGCGTGGTGGGGGCGCGAGCTTGTCGGCATGCTTCCGGCTGGGGCACGGACGGCGAGCGAGGCGGGGAGCGCGCCAACGGTCATCGGGATCGGGCCTGGCGGGTGGACGCTGCTCGAAACAAACGGGTCAAAGAATGCGCCGCGGCCTGAAGGCTGCGTACCCGTGCCGACCATGCTTGCCTATCTCGCTAGCCGGTTGCGGGCCAAGAGCTCACCGGGGGGGATTGCTCTGCGGTTGCCGAGCGAGGCCTGCTATGTCCGTCGGGTGGAACTGCCCGCTGGAGCGCGCGCCGATTTCGGGCGGTTGCTGGCAATGGATCTGGAGCGCACGACGCCGTTTAAAGCGCGGGATGTGGCGACGGCATTTGATGTGGAGAATGGGCCTGCCAACAGGGGGATGGTTAAGGTTCGCCACTTCATCGTGAAGCGGTCGTTGATCGATGGACCTCAGGTTGAGGTCGAGGCGCTCGGGCTGAAGGTTGCGCGTGTCGAGTGTGCGGATGCGAGCGGAACCGGCGTTGTCGCGGCCAACTTTCTCGCGACATTGCTCGAAACCAGCGAGGCGCGGCAGCGGTCCAACGGGTTTGCGTGGTTGCTGGCTGCGTGCGCGCTGGGATTGGCGGCGTCCAGTCTTTGGATGTACGTCGACCGGCATGAGCAGGCATTGCGGGCGTTACAGGAGAACAGCGCAAAGCTGAAGGGCCAAGTTCAGCGGCAGAAGGATGCACTGATCAAGACGCAGACTGCTTTCGCCGAGATTGCTGGTTATCAGAAGCTGCGGTCGGAGGCGGTGTCTAAAGTTGTGATCTTGGAGGAGCTGACGCGGATCTTGCCGGAGACGGCCTGGATTACGGATTTGAAGATCGATGGCGGGATGATCGATATCTCGGGGTTGGCGGTCTCGGCGGCGGCTCTCGTTCCGATTTTGGAGCGTTCGAAGGTGTTCGTCGATGCGACTTCGACGGCATCGTTGACGCTGGACCCTCGCGAGGAGAAGGAGCGGTTTTCGATCCGCGCGCGCATCAGGACTGCTGCGGCTGCGTCCGGCGAGGTGGTGCAATGATCTATGGCTTACCGAAAGGATTGCGCCGGTTGGTGGCTGTTGGCTTGCTGGGACTGGCGTTGGCTAGCGGGGGGTTGCTGGTCGTGGCACCGTTGTGGGCACATATCGCCGACCTCAAGGACCGGATCGATCAAGAGCGGATGATGGCAAGCCGCCTGATCGCAGCCGTCAGTGACGACAGCGCGCGGCAGACGCTCGAGCAGCAGATGAAAGTGGCGAAGGCGGCGGGGTTGTTCATCGAGGGTGAAAGCGCATCGATCCGGCTCGCGGCCTTGCAGTCGAGCTTGGCAGGCATTGGGGCGGCCAATGGCATCAAATTGCGCAGTGCGAGGAATTTGCCGGGGCGTGAAAAAGGCAATCTGCATCTCGTTGGGGTGCAGTTGCACCTCGCAGCGCCGATAGAAAAATTGCAGAAGATTTTGTTGGATATCGAGCAGTCTAGACCGTCGCTGTTTGTGGATTTTCTGCAAGTCACCCCGGTTGCGCTGTCGCGCGTTACCGATGACGAGCAGCCGGGCTTGCTCGACGTACGGTTTGATGTGTTTGCTGTGGAAGCGCGTCAAAAAGGGTGAGTGGCGGATATGGCTGGGATTAGACGTTCAATCGTGGTTGCCGGGCTTGCCGCGTGCGTGGCAGCACTGGGATATGCAAACTATCGGTTGAGCACATATGCGGTCGACACGACGCCGACGCCAGCGGCGGGGACGAATTCTACGGCGGGGAAGGATCTGGCCGACAAGGATATGGCTACGGCGTTGACGCAGGACTTGCGCTCGGCTGGAGATTTTCCTGAGACGACGGCGCGGCCGATTTTCTTTTCAGGCCGGCGGGTGCTGGAAAAGTCCAAACCCAAAATCGATGTCGTTGAGGTCAAGCCGGTCGACGTTGGCGTTGCCGTGCCACCGCCTGAGCCACTGCGGTTGCTGGGGATCATGGGTGCCGGTGCTGGCCGGTCGGCGTTGGTGCGGACGATGCAAGATCCGCAAGGCGTGTGGATGGCGGCAGGTGATGACTATCGCGGCTGGAAGTTGCGCGAGATTTCCGATGACAAGGTTGTCGTCGAAGCACAGGGCGAGCGGCGGGAGTTGCGGTTGTATTCGGCGAACGCGAAGGCCGTAGGCCATTGAAACCGGCGGCGTGGTTTGGGTGATCAATCTTGCTGGAATCAATGCTTGTGGAGATGGCCCTGACCGTTGGAGCGGACGAGGGATGGGGGGGCGTGAGCGGCCCAACTTTGTGCCTCGATGAAGGCCAGCACATCGGCGGCGTCGGTGTCTGACAGGCCGAGGTTGGGCATCTTGACGGTGGGGAATTTTTCCATCAAGGCGAGCGCAGTGGGGTCGCCTTTGGCCATCATGCGGTCGGGCCGGGAGATGAAGCTGATGAGCCAATCGTGGGGGCGGCGGGCGGCGACGTCGAGGAGGTCGGGGCCGACTTTATCGCCTTTGCCGACGGTGTGGCAGGACGCGCAGGCTTTGGTGAACAGTGCTTCGCCAGGTTTTTCGCTGATTTCGACGTAGGTTGCTTGCGAGACCTTGATCTCGGGGACTTCTGGTTGACGCCAGTCGGGGTCGAGGGCGCGGATGTTCAAAACCACGCGGTCGAGATCGCCGTAGGCCGTGTCTTTCGACCAGTCGCCGATTTCGTCATTGCCGAGCAACATTTCGTGACGGTGTTCGGTCTTTATGCGGGTGCGTTCACCGAGCTTATCGCGGATGAGCTGAATGTCGGCGGGTTTGCCGGTGAGGAATTTCCAGCCAGGACGGACTTTGAAGGCTTGCGCATAACGCTTGAGTTGGGCGGGGCTGTCGCGCTCGGGGTCAACTGTGATCGAGTACATGTGAAATTCGCTGCCGACGGCGCCGCCGAGTTTTTCTTGAACAACAGCCATGCGGGCGGTGGTGAGCGGGCAGATGTCGGTGCAAGTGGTGAAGACGAAGTTGATGATGACCTTCTTGTTTTTGATGAGGTCATCGTAAAAGCGGTAGGTGTTGCCGTCCTGATCGACGACCGGCAGGTTGGGCAGGTAGTCTTTGCCCCAACGGGAAGTGGGGGCCGATGAGGTGAAGCGGGCTTGTTCAACAGGCGGCGTCCAATGCAGGGCTAAGAGCGCGCCGATGGCTGCGGTCGAAATGGCGAACATCGAGAGTAGAATTCGTTTCGACACGCGAGCCCCCTGGTTGGGAAAAGAATGGCGCTTGCCGCATTGCGCGGAAGCGCCTGGAGTTCAGCTAGGGTTGTTCCGGTTTTGATTCTATCGCGGAAGGATTTTAGCTCTCTGTTTCGTCGCGCTTCTTTTGCCGGAAGCGCTCTAGGTTTTGCCGCGATTTCCGCTGGTGGTGGTCGTCGCGGCACTGGCTGGAGGGGTGGTGGCGGGATTGCCCTCCGGCATGATTTCCGGCGTCGTGTAGGTCACGCCGTCCGGCGATGGGTTTGGAGTCATGGTCAGGCCGCTGCGGACGTTGGGGTTGTTGGGGTCACCGTAGAGCTGGATGCGCATCAGCATGGCGAAGTCTTCGTGAACGGTGTTGTGGCAGTGGTTGACGTAGGAACCGCCGAATTCGCCGAACTGGACCTGGAACTGGACCTGGCCGGACGGGCGCAGTCGCCAGACGTCCTTGCGGACGTTTTTTTCGGTGCTGGGAATGGACTTGCCACCACGATTCATGGTGATGCCTTCCTCGAAGTGGAGGTGAATCGGGTGATCCCAGCCACCGCCGCCATTGATATAGGTCCAGTGTTCGACCTCGCCGGGCTTTGGAATGGTGAGGCCGACGCGGTTGGCGTTCATGGAGTGGGCTGCCTGGCCGTTGATCTTGATGATCCACGGCATGCTTTGGACGACTTCCGAGCAATCTGGAGTGCATGCACCCTTCCCGTCATTAGCGCGCGAGTCGCCGTTGCCGCGACCGAACTCGACGACGCGGGTGCGGACGGGCGCGACAATAGGAATTGGATTGGTCAGGAACAGCGGGACGCGGCTTCTGTCATTGATGCCACAGGAGTTTGCGATGGTGTTGTCGTAGCCTGGGTTGTCGACGCTGGGAACCGTGCTCACGATTTTGATTTTCATGATCGCACCGACGCAGGGGTCGATGTTGGTGCCGGACAGGGCTTCTGACAAGGTAACGATCTTGTCGGGTTTGCGACCGTCGGTTTGCTGGAGGCGGTTTACCAAGTAGACAGAGTCGCCGACTGCGAAACGCGAGAAATCGATCACGATGTCGTAGCGTTCGGCGGTGCCTTGCTCGTCGAGTTCGGTCAAGTTCAACGGGTTGGGGACCAGGTTGCCGTCGTTGGCGATGAACTGGAAGGGGACGGCCCGGCCACTCGAGTCGGCAAGGGTCAACTTGATGAAACGCGACATTGAGCAATTGATCGTGCGGAAACGGTACTTGCGGGGCAAAACCTCCATGACGGGTGCGAAGGCGAAATTGATGAGCGGCATGTCGCCGACAAAGCCGTCGGTCGTAAAGATGTCGAAGAAGTATTGACCCTGGGTGTCGCAAGCACCGTCAGAGAAGATGACGTTGATGTCGAAATCGCAGTTACCCCAGGGCAATTGCGTGCCGCTGGGCAAGTTGAGATTGACGCCGTCGTTGAAGTCTTCGCGGCCACGGTCGGGGCCGGAATACATATTCACCATCGCGAGATTGCCTTTGTAGACGTTCTCGGCGGTGAAGAAGAAGCGGTGGTCGTGGCACCACAGCGAACCTTGGATTTCGCGGTAGTCACCTGGAACCATCACAATGCCATTGCTGTCATCGGGACCGGACGCACGGCGTTCGGTTGCATCGATGTTGATCTTGTCGCGGCGGGCGAGGGTCGTGCTCCAGCGGTAGTCGTAGAAGGTCCCGGGGAAGTGGTGGACGTTGGCCGCCCCGTCGCTTTCGGCACCGTTGTGGGCGTTGTGGAAGTGGAGCTGGCTTTCGTTGCGGCCAAAGCCGCCGTTGGCGGCCCGGCTTTCGGGGAGGTTGTTATAGACGCGATTGAGGACCGGTTCGCCGTAGCGCAGTTTATAGAGTTTGGGCGGCATGGAGCCGAGGCTATTTTGGCCTTCGCCGTAACACCAGACGGCATCGGGAAGCTGGTCTGGAAACTTATCGTGAAAATAGCTGTGACCCGCGCACCGGGAGAGCGAGGTGATGTAGCCTTGCTTGGGGAAGAATTCTTCCCAACGCTGGTGTGAGAACATTTCGCCGGGCGGACGGCCTTCCATGGGGCCGCGATTGGTTTTGGGGTTGCGGTAGCCGTTGGACATGATCGGCGTGCCCTGTTCCTTCATAGCGGTGAAGTCGGTGTGATAGGAGAGCCGCTTGGCCGAAGGTTCGTTCATACCGGGTAAGAAATCGGCGTATTTTTCGATTTTGCCGCCAACGGTCACGTCGCGTGACGTTAGGAGTGTCGGCTTGACGTGGCTGACCCGGCGGAAGTGTTCGGTGAATTTCTGTGCGCCAAACAAGGGGGTGCGCGGGGCACCGGTCGCGCCCTCGCCGAAAGCGCTGCGGGCGTAGGGGCTGAGGCCGTTCTTGGCAATCAACAGACCGGCGGTAGTGTAGATGCCCCATCTCAGCAGATCGCGCTTGGTGATCTGGCCTTGCGACAGGGCCTTGACGATTTCCGCGCGGTTGTTGCGGGCATGTTGCGCTTCTTTTTGGCGAAGCTTAGAGGCGCCTTTGGGTAAATACATGAATGAAACCCCTGCCTGAAACTCTTGCGAATCCGGTTACGAGTCCGGTCTGATCTGCGTGAGTGGCGATTGAAAATGAGCGCGTGGTCGATGGGCCACGGTATTGGGTCGTGTCGAATCTATGTTCAGTTTAAGGAGTTCGCCGCCAAGGGATGCCCACTAGGGTGTGGGTGCTGAAGTCGGGGTCTGGCCGGGATCATTGGTCGGCTTTGG
>JANOVN010000456.1:0-5160 GCA_031417455.1 Hyphomicrobiaceae bacterium
ACGGTAGACGACCTCAGTACCCGCCAATACTAGTGCTGGCAAAGCGAGGACGCACCCAAGCAGCAAGCCAATTCTATGAAATCCGGTGTGAATTCTATTTCTAGACAAGAACTGCTCCGTTCTCATGAACTCCATACCGCACCTCAATCCAGCCCCGCCACGCCCGCCTTCGCAGCCTTTATGTTGACAGCGGCCTTAAAGCGGTCCCACGGCACCACGGCGCGGCCATGCGTTCCCTCGCCGATTTTATCGATGCCGTCGTGCGCGACGACCTTGAATGTCAAACGGCGGCCTTTGACTTCGATGCATTCTGCGGTGACTGTGACCGTCTGCCCCGGCAACGTCGCCGCAATATGATTGACGTTAATCTCGACCCCGAGCGATCCCTCCCCCTCATTCAGATGCGGCGCCATCAGCTTGATGCACGTCCATTCCATCAGCCCGACCATGAACCCGGTGGCAAACACCCCAGGCATAGCCACGAACTCCGGCGCATCAGGATACAAATTCGGCACCGTCCGCTCGCGCGGCACCACGTATTGAAACGTAAACGTAGCCCCCGGTTGCAACGACGCTTTCATTTGATACCTCATTTCCCCAAGGGCTGCATCGCACGCCCCGTCCACTGGTTCCCCGGACGGCGCAGCCGATCCGGGGACCTTACCGCAAGCAGTCGAATACCGGCGTAGCAACGCTACAAAAATGCCGACCTAGCGCGCGGCCAAAAGGCCCGCACCAGACCAGAAGATAAATCTGAATCGCTTACGCCCGCTTTGAGATCGGCACGAACGGACGGTGTGGCTCGCCCAGATACAGCTGCCGCGGACGGCCGATGCGTTGCTCGGGATCTTCGATCATTTCGCGCCACTGCGCGATCCAGCCGACCGTGCGGGCGATGGCGAACAGCACGGTAAACATCGACGTCGGGAAGCCCATCGCGCGCAGCGTGATGCCCGAATAGAAGTCGATGTTGGGATAGAGCTTCTTCTCGATGAAATATGGATCCGACAGCGCGATCCGCTCCAACTCCATCGCCACCTTCAACAGCGGCTCATCCTTCTTGCCGAGCGCGTCCAGCACCTCGTGACAGGTCTTCTGCATCACCTTCGCGCGCGGGTCGTAGTTCTTGTAGACGCGATGTCCAAAGCCCATGAGCCTGATGCCCGAATTCTTGTCCTTGGCCTTGGCGACGAACTCAGGAATGCGGTCCACGGTGCCGATTTCTTCAAGCATCTGCAGCGCGGCTTCGTTCGCGCCGCCATGTGCTGGCCCCCACAGGCAGGCGATACCGGCAGCGATACACGCAAACGGGTTGGCACCCGACGATCCAGCCAGTCGCACCGTCGAGGTCGACGCGTTCTGCTCATGGTCGGCGTGCAGGATGAAGATCCGGTCGAGTGCGCGGGCCAATACCGGATTGATTTCATACGGTTCGCAAGGAACGGCAAAGCACATCTGGAGGAAGTTCGAAGCAAAATCGAGGTCGTTGCGCGGGTAGATGAACGACTGGCCAATCGAGTACTTGTAGGCCATCGCCGCGATCGTCGGCATCTTCGCGATCATCCGGTGGCTGGCGATCTGGCGCTGCTTGGGATCGGTGATGTCGGTCGAGTCATGATAAAACGCGCTCAACGCACCGACCACGCCGCACATAACGGCCATCGGGTGCGCGTCGCGGCGAAAACCGGTGAAGAACTTCGTCATCTGCTCATGAACCATCGTGTGGTTCGTGATCGTCTTGCGGAACGTCTCGTACTGCTCTTTCGACGGCAAATCCCCGTACAACAGCAGGTAACAGGTTTCCAGGAACGATGCCTGTTGAGCCAGATCGTCGATGGCATACCCGCGATGCAGCAAAATACCGGCGTCGCCGTCGATATAGGTAATCTTGGATGCGCAGTTTGCCGTCGAGGTAAAACCGGGATCGTACGTAAAGCAGCCCGTATCGCGGTAGAGCTTGGCAATATCGATCACATCGGGACCAACCGTTCCCGAACGCACGCCCATGTCGCAGGTCTTTTCGCCAAGCTTAAGCGTCGCTGTCTTGGCACTTTTGTCGTGAACGTTCATGACCTGGAACTCTCCTCAGACCTAAAATGAGCACCTGCTGCCGAGGGCACCATGTGCATTGCATTGCAACAGCCTAGATCAAATGCGACAGGTGCGCCACTTCATCTAAGGGATTATGGCGCGCCCGTTGCCCGCCCAAATAGCAACGCTCTGTCGCACAATTATTCATCGTGCATCTCGCTGTCGCGAACCTGGAGTTCCTCGCTCCCAGGCTCCACATCGTCACCCTCATACTCGGGCCGAGGCACCCCCCGCCCCACCGCAATCGCGCCCTGCAACGCAAACTGCGTCAACCGCGGCACCCCGACACCCGCGACATCGGCCAGCGCCACCGGCGGCGGGCGCGACCACGGTCGCTCTCCACGCAGCGCCGCCACGGTTTCGACCTGCGCGCCACCCTTCGTCAACATGATGGCATGCACGCCGCCACGCCGTAACGCCTCTGGATCGATCACCACCGCAGGCTTTATGCAGCCCTTGGGACGCGGCATATCCAGCACAAGAATGCTCGCCCGCGCGCAATCTTGCGCCAACGCCGACGCATGTCGCGTCACCGCCAGCCTCTGCCCCTTGAGTAACGCCGTGCAACCCGCCCCATCGCACGAAAACCCGGTCCCCACCGCCACACCTTTCGCTGGCCGCGCATCCCCATCCGCCACCTGCCAGCGCTAAAATTAATACATGCTGGGCGGTGCCGGCAACGCGCTGAGCCGGTTTCCATCCGCCCGCGCCGCCACCAGCTTGCCGTCCCGTCCCACGACGATGTCGGGCCGCACTTGCATCGGCGTCAGGGCAAGCCCCGCCAGAACCACCGGCACCCCAAGCAGACGCCAGCGCGTCTTCCACAACAACAGCCACATACCGCCCGCCAGCATCGCCAGAAACGACGACGCCGGAATAGCTGCGACCGCAATCGCCGCCCCCGGAAGCTTGGCGACCGCGTAGGCAATCCACGTCATCGCATCAATGCCCCACCCGGCCAGCCACAGCGGCAGCGCCTCAAGCCCGAACGGCATCGCCAGCAGTGTCGCCAGCGCCAAAGGCATCACGAACAGATCGCAGATCGGCAGCGCGACGAGATTGGCCAGCGCCCCATATTGCTGACTGGTATGAAACTGATAGGCCGCAATCGGCGCCACTGCCGCCGTCGCCATCAGCGTCGACCCCATGATGCCGCCGACGAACAGCACGAACGTCTTGACCGGTCCGCGATCCACGTCCGCCCGCCCCAATCGCTCCTCGCGCGCCCGGACCGCCTCATACCCGCAGATCAGCGCCACAACGGCTGCAAACGACATCGCAAACCCGGCGTCGAACAAACTCTCCGGCCACACGATCAATAGCCCAAGTGCTGCCAAAGCGACGTTCCGCAACGCAAGCGCCGGGCGCTCCACCAGCATCGCTGCAAACAAAATCGAAATCTGCACGTACGACCGAACCGTCGCAAACGACGACCCCGAAATCAGCAGATACCCCAGCGCACCAAGGGCTGCCGCCACCGCCGCCCATTTCTTGATCGGATAGCGCAGCGCAATCGACGGAATACCCGCAACCACACACCTGACGGAAAAGAAAAACGCCCCCGCCATGACCACCATGTGCAGGCCCGAGATCGACAGGATATGATAGAGCCCGCTATCGCGATAAGCCGTATCGGTTGCAGCACTGATCCCGCCGCGCTCCCCGGTAATCAGCGCGTTCGCAATCCCGCCGGTCTCCCCCGGCAACGCCGCCACCACCGCTCGCCCGATTGAAACCCGAACCTTCTCGACCGCCGCCGAAAACCACATCCGCCACGGCAGCGGTCCCGCCTCCGTGTCGATCGACGCTGCGGTCATCGAATACCCGACGCCGCCAATCCCCAGATACCAAGCCTGTCGGCCAAAATCGAACCCGCCCGGCAATGAAGGCTCCGCAGGCGGACCCAGCGTCGCCGTCAACCACACCGCGTCCCCCGGACGCAACCCGTCACGCGTCGCCATCGTCCGCACCCGCACCCGTCGCGGCAGCTTGTCGGCTGGCAGCGTCCCGATGCTCGTAACCCGCAGCGTAATCCGCTGCCCCTTGGTCGGCTTGGGCTCGACAAGATCGACAAACCCGCGCACGAGCACGCCCGTATACTGCCGCTCCAGCACCGGCGCACGCACCCATTCCGTCCTAAGTTTCGCAATAGCGAGCCCTGCGGCGAGCAACACCAAAATGCTCGCCAGCACAACGCTGAGCGTCTCCCGCCGCCACAAAACCTTGAGCACCACCGCCGCAGGCAACGGCAGCAGCGCCGCCATCAAGTTAGGCTCGACCGGCAGCCAGAAATAAATCGCGACCCCGAGCCCCAGAACCACCGGCACCCAGTTAAACCAACACTCCCGCTCACTCTCCAGCCAATCTGCCAGCCACCCCAACGCCCCCCACCACCGCCGCGCTTGAGCCAGCCCCTCAAACCCAGACTCCTCCCCAGTCCCAAACCCCTCCCCCGCCACACTCACGCAACCTCACTCCCAAACCGCCCGATCCCTCACTATACCTACGAAAAAGCCGCAGACGCCATCCCCAGTTCACGCCCTGAGCCGAGGATTCCGGCCCCTATGAATCAGCAACCTCCCCCAACTCCATGACCGGGCTCGCCCGACCTCGGGCGCGTCCCGAGGGACCCGGTCATCCAGGGCCACACAGCAGCATTGGCCCCACCCCTTTCGTCATGGCCGCGTCATCGCTTGCGATGCGGGGCATCGAAGGCGGTCACCCACGACAACCATCGGCTGAACGAATTCTAGCCTTCCGCATCAAACAGCGAGATCAAAACCTCCGTTCAGGACACATTGCCCCTGGCTCGCCTTTTTATTCTTCGCGGCTCTCCACATCCCAAACGCCAATTGCACGCGAAACGATTGACAAGTAATCCATTTTATGGCGATCACAATAATGTCCAAGGTTAGCAATCAAGTCGCTTACTGCGTCGTCACGTTCGACGTCCTGTTTCAAACCAGTCCGATTACAAAAAACCGACAACGCTTCCTGAGCCCATTCAGAACGATCTGCGTTATCAGGCCCCAGACCGTCGGATTCGATTGCTACAGACATGACGTTCAC
>JANOVN010000457.1:0-2124 GCA_031417455.1 Hyphomicrobiaceae bacterium
CCACGCCATCCCGCATGCGCCGCGCCGATCACGCCGGCCTCATGATCGGCAAACAACACCGGTGCACAATCGGCTGCCAGCGCCCCGATCACGAGCCCCCGCGTTTTGGTCACCAGCCCATCGGCCTTGGGCAAATCAGCCCGCGCAATACCCCGGTCGACCACAACCGCCGTCGCGCTGTGCACCTGATGCACCGTCAAAACTGACGACGCCGAAGGCGACAAACACCCAGCCACCCGCCGCCGGTTTTCCGCCACGGCCTCGTGCTCGTCGCTCGACCCAAACCCGCAATTTAGTTCAGCATAAATCCCCTCCGATACCCCGCCCTTGCGCGTGAAAAAACCATGGCGGACCCCAACGCCCGTCAAACACTTTGCAGTCATACGCTCAAGCATCTGTCTCTCCGCCACAGGCTCCGCCCCCTCCAGTTGTCATCCTCGGACTTGTTCCTAGGACCCATCGCGCCACAATTTGCACTGTCAGTAGTGAGGCCCTGCCCATGCCCATCATCGATAGGCCCCGGGGTCCAGGGGCCGCGCCCCTGGCCTTCACTTCCTCACTTCAAAACCCCGGCAGTTTCCCAACATTCGGGCTGCGTATTCCAATCGCCTTAAACCGCGTCCCCATCCCATTGGGCGCCATCAACCGCATGACGCCTGCCTCGATCTCGCCCGCCTTCGCCGGATTAGCCCCCATCAACTTCGACGCCCGCTCAACAATCCCCAACCGCCCCAGGAACTCCGCCTGGGTTGTGGGGCCGTCAACGGTCAACCCCGCATCCAAGGCGTTTCGCGCAACTTCTGTGAAATTTACTTGGGTCGTTAAATCCGCTTCGCCCGGCGAGGTAAATACATGCTCGGCAACATGTGATCTGACCGCCTGCAACGTGTCACCAAATCCATTCGATGTGTAACCGTAGTCAATGAACAGTGCCGCAACGTCATACTTGTCGGCGTCGAGAGCAAACCAAGAGCAGAACGGGTCCAGTGCCCGATGTTCCCGTATAAGATCAGTTGGCCCACGTCCCCACATCATGGGAGGCATTTTTAGAGCTCGGCCAAGTCCAAACTGGAGCCGGTCGTCCTCGTCGAGCGTTACGGTTCGCTCATACCAAACCTGTTCGCTGCCCTCGACGTCGCGGCGTTCCATCTGGAGCACGGGGAAGCAATCGATTATCTCGTTCGCGACAATGATCGTGGGTTCCGACGGACGAGGCCACGAGTGGTCATGCCACTCGATACGCTGGTGAAGCGCGCCAAGTGTGGCCCGCTGCGCCGCCTTCAAGGGCTCGCTCATTTCAACGAGATGGATCGTAGCTGCTTCGAGAAAGCCCGGAACAAGGCGCGCCGCCCGCAGCATATCGCGCATCATTGTTCCGCGACCGGGACCGAATTCGACAAGATGCACAGGGTCCGGTTTGCCCATTTGCTGCCAGACGACGGCACACCACAGCCCGATCAGTTCACCAAAAACCTGCGAAATCTCCGGAGCGGTGACAAAATCCCCAGCAGCCCCGATTGCCGTCTGGGTCCGGTAGTAGCCGTACTCCGGGTCTTGGAGGCACGCGTCCATATACGCAGCAACTGTAATCGGCCCCTCGCGCCTGATCCGCTCCTTGATCTTCCTCGCCAGCGGCGTATCCCGCCTCAAATCCGGATCGTAACTCACGCCACGCGCTCCGCAGCTCTAGCCACCCGCTCCCGCGCCAGATGAATGAACCACGCTCCCAAAATCAGCATCGGGATCGAATACATGATCCCCGGCGTGAAAATGCCCGACGTGAACGCATGCGCCGGATCGGGCTGGCGGAACAGCTCGCACGTTGACCGCGCAATCGCGTAGCCGGCGAGGAACGTCCCGACCGCCAGCCCTGGCGTCTTCAGCCCACCCAGCACGTGCGTCAGTACGCGAATAACGAGAAACAGCAGCAGCCCTTCGCTAAGCGATTCATATAGTTGGCTTGGATGGCGCGGCGTCGGCTCAATCCCGGCAAACTGCGGAAAAACATAGGGAGCCTGCGGAAACACCATGCCCCACGGCATCGTCGTCGGCCGCCCAAACAATTCGCCGTTGATGAAATTGGCAAGCCGCCCGAACATTAACCCGATCGGCACCGCCGCCGCG
>JANOVN010000458.1:0-3382 GCA_031417455.1 Hyphomicrobiaceae bacterium
CGACTCTTTCTTGCGTTTGACGACGGGGGTGTCGTCGCCGCGGTCGCGCTTTGGTTGTTTACGGACGTGCTCTTCGGTCTTGTCGACCTTGTGGATCTTGACCTTTTTGGGCGGGTCTTCGACGTGGACACGGGGCGGACGGTGTTTGATGGGCTTATCGCCCTTCAAGATGATGGGCGGTTTGTCTTTCACGACGACCGGCGGTTTGCCGTCTGAAGGCGGTTTTGTGCCGTTGTTGCCGCCGGTGTTGCCGTCACCTTTTCCGCCGTCACCGCGCGATGGCGGGTGGTGCGGGTGCCGGGGATGGCGTGGAAAGCGGCCGATGATAATGTCGTTGGCTGAATACCAGGGATCGGGGTCGAACGAGGGAGCGCTTGGGACGAATGGGAACGCGGTTTCGATGGGGGTCGATTTGTGGCCCGGGAGGGCTGCCCATTTGACGGGTGCGCCGACGGTCCACTTCTTGGGCGCGTTAGGAGTATTCCCTGAGCCGCCTGCCTTGCGGTCTTCGACGATGCGGATGAATTTGCCGGGTTCATCGAGGACGCGGCATTTGCCGTCATCGGTACAGGCTTCGATGGCGCCTTCGATGAGGAGCAGCCAGACCGCGCCATCGGGTTTGATGTAGACGTCGAAGATCGTGCCGCGAACGGAGATCGAGGCGGACGGGGTTTTGATCTGGTAGGTCGGTTTGGCGGCGATGCCAGTGATGAAGCGGAACGTGCCCTTCATCAGGTTGACGATGATCGAGCCGTTGGTTTTTTCCGGGTCGTAGACGAATTTGTCCAGCGTCATGCGCGAGCCGGGGCCGAGGGCCAATTTGGTGTCGTCCTTGAATTTCAGTTCGCCGAGGCTGTCCTCGCCGACTTCGATGATTTCTTCCTGGCGGACAGGGTCGTCCTTGGCGAGCTTGCGGCGGTCGGTTTCATAGGCGGCGGTGACGTTGTTTTTGATCGCGATCGCCGCGCCGATGGGGTCGCCGGGCGCTGCGTGCGCTGTGGTGGCGATCAGGGCGGTCAGGCAAAGGGTTGAGGCCGATGTCAATAAACGCATAACGTCGCTCCGTTGGCTTCGGTGTGAGGCTTGAGCGCCCGAAGCATACAATATTATCGATTATGCGCCCACTCGGGGGCGGATTGTCCAGTCCGCAGTGACAATAAGATCAATAAGTTGATGAGGACGGCATCACGGCAGGCGCGAAGGTGGGTCTTGGGTCCAATCAGAGCACGATGGCCCGATTTTGGCTGTTCCCTAGGGTACAGCCGGTGTGAAATGATTTATCACTCGCGGTAGTACGTTTTCATAGGTTCACACAGAACGGTTGGCCAATGTCATCAGTTGATATGCTTGTTTCGCATCTTGGTAAGGCACGGCTGTTTGCTTCGCTTTCGGCGGGAGATCTAGGGGCCATAGCGCAGGGAATGCGGCCGGTGGATTTTTCGGCGGGGCAGGTGATTTTTCAGCGCGGCGATCCTGGCAAGGAGCTGTTTTTAGTCACTGAAGGGCGGGTGCGTTTGTCGATTTTGTCGGTTGATGGACGCGAATTGTCGTTTGCGCATGCAACCTCAGGTGAAGTGTTTGGTGAGATCGCGACGCTCGATGGGGCGGAGCGGAGCGCGGATGCGACGGCGGTAACGAAGGTTTCGGCAATGACGCTGTCGCAAGGGGCGTTGAACCGGCTGATGGAGGCAAGCCCTGCTGTGGCGCGGGCGGTGATTGCGTTCCTGTGCGCGCGCATTCGCGATACGGATCAACAGCTTGAGGCGATTGCGCTGCATCCAATCGAAGTGCGGCTGGCGCGGTTGTTTCTCTCGGCGGTTCGGTTGCAGGCGGGTGCGCCGAAGACGGGAAAGGTTGCGCTGGCGCTGGGCATGTCACAGAGCGAACTCGGGCTGCTGATCGGAGCGAGTCGGCCGAAGGTCAATGGGGCGCTTTCGATGCTAGAGGACAGCGGGGCGATCCGCCGGGACGACAAGGGGATCGTGTGCGATCTTGAGCGGTTGGGCGAAGTGGCGGGGTATGAGTAGGGAATAGGGAATAGGGAATAGGGAATAGGGAATAGGGAATAGGGAGCCTGCGGCGCTCATTTCTGGGATGACAAGAGGGTGGTGACAACTACTTTTCGACGGCGAGAGTGTGGGCGTTCATCACGCGGTCGAGTTGGCGTTTGAAATTTTCCTTGGCGGGCTGCGCGGCTTTGATGATGTCGCGGAATTTGTGCACGTCGAGAATCCCGTAGTGGGCGACCGGCATGTCGATGTAGAGGTCGGGCTGGCTGTATCTCAGCTTTTCGCGGACGATGGTGTGCTGAAGGATTTGCGTTGCGGTGACAAGCGCTGCCATGGCGGTCGGGTGCTTGAGTTGGTCGTCGGGCACCACGCCTGCGCCGCTGACGTCGATGGCAATGGTGATGTCGGCGCAGCCTTCGATCAGGTCGAAGGGGAGCGGATTAACGAGGCCGCCGTCGAGCAGCAAACGGCCTTCGTGCGCGATGGGCGTGAAGAGCGCGGGTAGCGCCATGGAGGCGGCAACGGCGGTGACGAGGGGGCCTTTCTCGAACACGACGGCTTGATAGCTGTGGATGTCCGTCGTAACGATTTTCAGCGGGATTTTGAGGTCGGCAAAGTCGCGTGCGACCCGAGCGGGCATTACCAGAGCGAGCAGTACTTCGGGTCGCAAGACGGCGGACTTGAGTTGAACGAGGCTCATGATCCGGTGGATGGGTAGTGCGCGGGCGCTGAAGATCTGGCGGACGAGATCGAAGCGCTGGCGCAGGATCATTTCGGTATGTGCGGCGATGTGGCGGCCGGGGATACCCGAGGCGTAAGCTGCGCCGATGATCGCGCCGATGGAGGTTCCCGCGATCAGCTTGGGACGGATGCCCATTTCATCGAGCGCTTCCAGCATCGGGATGTGGGCGATGCCGCGCGCGCCGCCACCGCCAAGCGCGAGGGCGATGGAGGGCGACGAGGCGCGGGTGGTGGTGACGCGCGGTTTGGAGGCGTTGGTGTCGTGCATGGGGGGAGTGTAGCGTGGGGGCAGGGCGATGGCGAGGGGTAAGGGGAGCGGTGCTCCTGCCTCGTTCCTAACCAGTGGAAAAAACCGGCGAGCCGTATTATACCGTCGCGCAGAAGTTCTGACTCTTTGGTTCGTCGGCTGCGCGACGGTATTCTCCTTTGTTTGCGCGTCATCGCTCTGCGATGCTTCGCATCGACGCCGCGTCGATCTGAAAGATCGCCTGCGGCGAGGCAACCCCACGCGCGGATACCAGCGCGCATAAGTCAGAACTTATGCGCGTTGGTATTAGTTGTCGATGGTGATGCGGGTGTTGGCGCCGTGGCCTTCGACGAGGCTGAAGAGTTGAGCGGCGTGGCGGGGGGCT
>JANOVN010000459.1:0-4230 GCA_031417455.1 Hyphomicrobiaceae bacterium
GAAACGGCCTTCCAAGGCCACGGCGTCTCGGCCTGCGCCACCTGCGACGGCTTCTTCTACAAAGGCCGCGAGGTCGTCGTCGTCGGCGGCGGCAACACCGCCGTTGAGGAAGCGCTGTTTCTGACGAACTTCGCCAAGCGCGTGACGGTCATCCACCGCCGCGACCATTTCCGTGCGGAAAAGATTCTCCAGGAACGCCTCGCCAAGAACTCCAAGATCGAGGTCATCTGGGATAGCGCCATCGACGAAATTACCGGCACGAACGAACCCAAATCCGTCACCGGCATCCGTATCAAGAACGTCAAAACCGGCACCCTCACCACCCGCGCCGCAGACGGCGTCTTCATCGCCATCGGCCACGCCCCGGCGACCTCCTTGTTCGTCGGCCAACTCCCGACGACCAAGTCCGGCTACCTCATCACCAAGCCCGATAGCACCGCCACCGACATCCCCGGCGTGTTTGCCGCCGGCGACGTAAAAGATGAGATCTTCCGCCAAGCCGTCACCGCCGCCGGCATGGGCTGCATGGCCGCCCTCGAAGCCGAACGCTACCTCGCCACCATTCACGCCAACCAAATCGCCGCCACTGCCGCAGCGGAATAACAGCGGATTGCCATTGCGACTGGCCAGCTTAACGCAAATCCTTGACCAGCATGAACACATGCAGCGGATCTGTAGGCGATGCGGCAAATCCAAAATGCTCGTAAAACGCGCGCGCCTTATCGTCCTTGGCGTGGGCCGCCAGTGCACGGATTCCGCCAATGTCTGCCGCCTGCATCGTCCGTAACATCGCGTCTTTGAGCAACCCCGCCCCAACGCCCTTGCCTTGCCACGCCGTTCCAACAGCCAGCCTAGCAATCAGCATCAACGGCACTGGATGCCGCGCTAGCCCCTTTTTCAGCCGTTCGGGCGCATCCGCGAACGCGACCTCGCTCACGACCAGCGAATAGTAGCCGCAGATCGCTTCACCGTCTAAACCCACATAAGTCTGGGACGCATTCGCCTGCTGATTGGAGAGCGCAAAGCGCGCCAGAAAGCGATTCAACCCCTCCTGACCGCAATCGAATTTCTCGACAGCGTGCCTCCGGGCAAGTTTCTCAATTTTGAAATGTGTCGTAACGAGTTTTGTCGAATTCATCGACGACAGTCTCCGCTGATGGCCAAATCAAGCTCGAACACGGCAACAAGTGCCGGGTTAGTCTTGATAGCTTTGGGAACGGAGCCATTGGGCTCCCCATCAGCATCGCGCTGACCTACTCTGGCATTAAACTGATAGTCGTTTAGCTAGATTGATTCCGGCATTTTCGCAATCCTAACTCACCGCTTCTTCGCCTGTTTAACGGTTTCAAAAACGCTCGGCTCGGACAGCAATCGCCTCAGCCTCGCTTGTGGCCGCACAGGTGCATCAAGCGCCGCCATGAAGGCTGTCCAATTTTCGGCACTGAGCCCGAATCGCCGCCGGTCGATCAATGTCTCTTCGGCCTGCGCCAAAGCGCTTTCCAAAACAAACTCACTTACCGAACGCTGCGTCGCAGCAGCAGCCGTATGAAGCGCCTGCTTGGCAGCAGGCGTAAGCCGCAAATCAAGTTTTTCGCTACGTCTAACCTGTGACGCCACATCGTCCTCCTATTTACACGGGGACGATAACACATCATGCCTGACAATGTCACGACAACTTATTTCCCCTTCCCCGCCCGTTCTTCCTGCATCGCGCCAAGCCCCATGCACGACCACAGCCACGCGACCGCGAACGGCATGGTCAGCGCAATCATCATCCACGGCGACAGCGCCATCGCCCCGAAGGCTGCAAACATCCACCCCGACATGGCGTCTCCGCCGCGATAGACGACCGTGTCGATGAAATTCTGCGCCTTATACTTTTCATCGGGTGCGACCACCGTATATAACACCCGCATCGCAGGCCCCGCGAGTCCGAACGCCACGATCCGCTCGAACGCCATCACGCCGGCGACAACCGCGAGCGTCGGCACCGTCCCGATCAGCAACAGCCCGCCGATGCACACCGCCGGCAAAGCCGCCAGCGCCGCCGTCAGCCCAAACCGCTTGAGGATTGCCGCCGTCCCCAGCAGCTGCACCAGCGTCGTCACAACCGACACGATAAGATCGCGCGAGGCAAAAAACTCGACCTGCGCCGTTTTGTCGGCAATCGTCGCTTTCACCAGACGAGACTGCTCCAGATAGAAAAACGTCGACACCAGATTAGCGAGCAAAATAACCAGCGCGATCCGCCCCAGATACGGCGACTTGAGAACATGTGTCGCCCCTTCGATGATCTGCGCCAGGGTCGCCGGCGGCTTCTCACCACCCGATTTCGGCCTGGCGTCAGCCTCACTCAATTTGAAGCTCGCCAACAACGCGAGTCCTAAAAAACCCGCCGAAACCAATGGCAAATTCGCCGTACCGATCACGCTTACGAGCCGCCCCGCAATCAACGGCCCAACTAGCGCCCCGACCGTTCCGCCCGCCGCAATGACGCCGAACAGACGCTTACCCTCATCGCTCGACCAGCGGTCCGACATGAGTGACCAAAACAGCGACACGACGAACAGATTATAGACCGAAACCCAGACAAAAAACGTCGCCGCGAGCCACGCGGGCACAGCCCCTGGCGTCGCATTCATCGCGACTGCGAACGCCACCAGATTGGCAATGAAAAACCCGTACACCGCAGGCAGCACATGCCGCCGCTGAAACCGCGTCGCGACATACCCAAACAGCGGAATGAGCGCCACCATCACCAGGAACACGACGGTGAACAGCTGCCCCAGCTCCCCCTTGTCAAGGCTCGCCCCCATCATCTCGCGCACCGGCCGCACCGTGAAATAAGATGCCAACACCGCAAAAAACATCGCGAACGACCAACCCAGCGCAACCCGCTCCTGCAGCCTCACGTCGATCACTTTAGCCAATGCCGCCCGCCCCTCATCGACCCACGCCATGTCGCCCGTCCCCCGATTGTTGCCCAAACCGATAGCACTCCACCCCGCCTCGCAACACCCAATAATCAGCACATCTGTCTCATCCCCCAGACGTTCCCGCCCCCACTGTCATCCTCGGGCTCGCCGGCCCTCGCCACGTGTGATCCTCGCGCTTGTCGCGAGGACCCATCCCTCCAAAATCGCACCCCCCACTCCATGGCCGGGTCCCTCGGGCTCGACCCTGGAGACCCGGCCATCCACGTGCCACACGCAAGTTTCGCTTAGAATGCGCAACAGCCCGCAAACCGCGTTCAAAGCCTGAGTTACGAATTAATTTCGCTTGCCCAATTTGTGGCTGATGCCGGCACTCAGAATGCGCAGCACTTTTTTAAGTTCATTAAGACCAAACAAGGGCTTGCCAAGTTCGTTCCACGGGGTCAGACTGGTGCCGACACCAAGGCTTTTCTCGCCATTTGCCGGGGATACGTTCGAAACATGGCGAGGACCAGTCGGTAATCATGGCCGCATTCAGCTAATATTCAGCCACGATGGACTAATGTCCATCATGGCTAAGTTGGTCGGCGATTGACGAGGGAAAGCGCTATGAATGTCTTGCCACACAGGGTCAGTTTGATCCGCGTTGCCTTGATTTCCAGCGTCGCTCTAGGCCTGACGGCTTGCGCCAACGAGCCGAACCATGGCCCGCGCACCTTTGGACCCATGATGATGCTGAACGCCCCTGCAACGCAATCGGCCTCGCCCGCCGAGCCTGTCGACCCCATGCACGAATTGTCGAAAAAGTCGCTGGCCGCCAAAGTCCTGACCAGCCGCGCATTGGAAACCGTGACCGGCCTCGCCATCGACCCCGCGCGCCTCAGCGAACACGACTGAACCGTTCCCCACATCTTATCCACAGAATTGGCCGCCGACTGACTGCTAGGTCTGTCGTCAGTTGTGGTTTGGAGCTTGAAAGGGCAAGAAGCGTATCCCGTTAACGAGGGCGAAAGCCCAAGCGCGCAGCGCGCGATAATCGCGCAACCCCTTACAGCACAAACACACTCGACCCCGTCGTCCGCCGTCCTTCGAGATCGCGGTGCGCGTCCGCTGCCGCCGACAACGGATACCGCTGATTGACCGCGATCTTGATCTTGCCCGACGTGATCATGGAAAACATCCAGGTCCTGGCCATCGACCAGCTCGCCGACGAGAAGAGCGGCGAGCCCAAGGTGGGTGCCACCGCCACGCTCCAGACCGATCTCTACGGCGTGCAAAAGCTCGCCATCGCGCAGAA
>JANOVN010000460.1:0-13157 GCA_031417455.1 Hyphomicrobiaceae bacterium
CGGCGATCAACATCGCCCGTGGCCGCGACCTTGGCATCCCGACGCTGAACGACTTCCGCGAAGCTATCGGTCTGGCCCGCTATACCACCTGGACCGACTTCGGCCAGAACATGCAACACCCCTCGTCGCTGACCAACTTCATCGCTGCCTATTCCTTCGACGGCAATATGGCGAAAGCAAACGCCATTGTCGGTCTCGTTGACGGCACGGTGGCCGAGGGAAGTTTACAAGCCGAAAACTTTACAATCGTACAAGCCTACGCGTTCATCAACGGTGGCGACAACGGCTTTGAACATATCGACACGTGGCTCGGCGGCTTGGCCGAAATCCATCAACCCGGCGGCCTGCTTGGCGAAACCTTCGACAAGGTGTTCGTCACCCAGATTGAATCGCTCATGGACGGTGACCGGTTCTACTATCTGTTCCGCTTGGCCGGCCAGCAATTCGCCGAAGAAGTCGGCAACGGCCAGTTGAAAGACATCGTCGAGCGCAATAGCGGCCTGACGCACCTCAACGGCAACATCTTCGGTTACGCCGACCAGTACATCGACCTCGGCGCAAAGAAGGAGGTTGTGGCATCCGGTGCCGAAGCTTTGACAACCGGCAACGAGCACAAGTGGGGCGATATCGCAGCAGTCGATGCTGGCACACTCGGCATCTACTCCAATGGCGGACGCGGCAACCTCAACGACGGCAAAAACATTGTCATCGGCGGCACCGGCTACATCCAAGACACCCGTCTCGCCAACACTGACATCAATAGCGCCTACGGCAAAAACGGTTTTACCAACCTCGACGGCTCCCCAAACTCGGGCGCGGAATCGAGCGAAGTCATCGTCGGGTCTAAGGGCAACGACCTGATCTACGCCCAAGGCGGCGACGACACCGTCTACGGCGAAGAAGGTAACGACAAGATCTACGGCGGCTTCGGCATCGACCGCCTCTACGGCGGCGACGGCGCAGATAAGTTGTACGGCGGTGACAACCCCGACCTGATGGACGGCGGCGCTGGCGACGACTTACTCTACGGCGAGTCGAGCGGCTCCGACATCAACGGTGCCGACCAGGTGATCGGCGGTAGCGGCAATGACACCATCTCCGGCGGCATCGGCATCGACAAACTGTCGGGCGGCACCGGCGACGACAAGATCTACGGCGACCAGGACACCGATCCGTTCACCCACGGCAGCGACGGCAACGACTACGTCGACGGCGGCTCGGGCGGCGATATTCTCTATGGCGACAACGGCAGCGACATCGTCGTCGGCGGAGCCGACCAGGATCAACTGTTTGGCGGCAACGGCGATGACATCCTCCGCCCCGGCGATGCAACCGGCGCGCTCACCATCGGCACCGATGAAGTTCTCGGCGGCGACGGCGTCACCGACGATGGCGACAAGCCCGGCACGCTCGGCTTTGACGTGATCGACTTCAGCGACAACGCCGTGCGCGCCGGAGGCGTCAAGTTCGACCTTGGCAACCAGCTCAATCCGGGCACCACGGTCAACGGCACCCCCGCGCAGATCGGAACCTTCCAGATCGAAGGTCTGGTAGGTTCGGCTGGCAACGACACCCTGATCGGAAGCTCCGCAGGTGATGCGGGCAACACCGTTCATCCAGAACTCGATACCGGTGAAAACTGGATCATCGGCGGCGCGGGCGACGATAAGCTGACCGGCGGCGGCGGCAACGACATCATCATCGGCGGCTCGATCCGACTTGATACGGTTATCGGCGCCTACAGCTCGGGCTACACCCACAACAACAACAACACCGGCGCAACCGCCAACGATCAGCTCGAAGATGCCCGCTATCAGGGCGCATCGCATCGCGTCGCGTGGGATGAAACCATCGGCAGCGTCAGCCTCATCGACGCCGTCAATGCCACTATTCCTGGCACAGCATACGATTTCGAAAAGCACTTCACCGAAATGCTGCGAACCGAAATGTTCAAAGATACGGTGCTCGGCGACAACAAAACCGACGGCACCAACGACGTTGCCTACTTCAGCGGCAACAAGGCCGACTACGATGTCAGCCAGATCGACTTCGTCGACGCGCACGGCACCCCTATCAAGGCCTACAAGGTCGTGGGCGCGCGCGGAGCGGGAGTTGCCGACGGCACCGACATCGTCGTCGGCGTCGAAAGCTTGCAGTTCGCCGACGTGAATCTTTTGCTCGTCAACAAGCTGCCCACCGGCCTGCCAACGATCACCGGCGACCAAAACGTGCTGACCGCCAACACGACCGGCATTGCCGATCTCAACGGTCTGGGTACCTTCCATTACCAATGGGAGAGCTCTCCCGATGGGTTGGCCGGCTGGAACCCCGTTGGCGCGCCAATGGCAAACCCGGACTTCACTGTCCCCGACGGCAGCACGGCGTTCTACCGCGTCGTCGTCAGCTACACGGACCAAAGCGGTTTCTTCGAATCCCTCACCTCGCAGATGACGGCCAAGGTGGGCAACGTCGGCGTGGCAGACTACATTGTCGGCACGGGCGACCCCAATCTGCTCAATGGCCGTAGTGGCGTCGATACGCTCGAGGGCGGCATCGGCAACGACGTCCTCAATGGCGGCGACGGCGACGACGTTTTGATCGGCGGCCTCGGTGCCGACACGATGAATGGCGGCGAGGGCAAGGACACCTACTTCGTCGATGACGCCGGTGATATCGTCAACGAAACCAACACGGGCACGAATGCGTCGCAGTCCGACATCGTTCGCACGATGATAAACTACACACTGACCGCAAACGTGGAGCGCCTGTTGGTCGACGCGGGAGCCACCGCAACGCAAGTCAACGGTAACGCGCTCGACAATACGATGGATGGGCGGCCATCGACGGTGGCCGTATTGACCATCAATGGCGGTGCGGGCAAAGACACGCTTTACGGCTCGCTTACAGGCCACAGCATCCTGCGGGGCGGCCTGGATACGGATGCCGCGACCGACGCCGACACGTTTTATGCGGCAGGTGGGCACAATACCCTCATCGGCGGCAGCGGCAGTGACATTTATCACACCACGTTCACAACCGACCGCATCACTGAAACCGCGTCTGGCGGCCTTAGCGATACACGGTATGTCAACTACGACAACGCGGTCCTCGATGCCTTCGTCGAGAACTTGAACCTCGAAGGGGTTGCGACTGCTGGGACCGGTAACGATTTGGCGAATGGCCTCAACGCGTCGGCCCTCACGCATGCGGCAAACCTAGACGGTCGCGGCGGCGACGACTTCATGACCGGCACGGACTTTGCCGACCAGATGACCGGCGGGACCGGTGCCGACTACATGATCGGTCGCGGCGGAAACGACGTCTATGAAGTTGACAACATCGGCGACAAGGTCATTGAAACCGCGACCGGCGGGACCGATACCATCAACGCCTTTATCAACTACACCCTGAGCCAGACCGGCAATGTCGAAAACCTGTCCCTGCGCGGTGCCACAACAGCGGGAACCGGCAACGATTTGGCCAATTCCATCAACGCGTCCCTATTGTCCGGGCATGGCGCGACCATCAATGGTCTTGGTGGCAATGACTTCATCACGGGTTCGGCCTCAATCGACACGATCATAGGCGGTCTTGGCCGGGATACCATCAACGCCGGAGACGGTGATGATGAAATCATCTGGAACGCCAATGCAAGCGGGGCAACCGATGGTGGTGACTCCGTCAACGGCGGAGCAAACACAGCCATCGGCGATAGGTTCATCGTCAACGGCAACTCTGCTGCCGAAACCTTCACGATCTATTCCAACAGGGATGATTGGAATGGAGCCGGTGCCGGGACAGACAGCAGCGCGCGACACTACGCTGGCTACACCGGCGCCGCTGAAATCGTCATCACTCGCGCGACGACGGGTGCGGCCTCGATCATCGCCGAACTCACGAGCATCGAGGAAATCACGATCAATGCCTCGTCGTCGTCGCCCGCTGGCGGTATCCAGCCCGGCGTCACTTTAGGCGGCACGCCCGCCGACACCATCAAGGTTGTTGGAAACTTCCTCGCCACCAGCTTGAACTTCAGCACGATCACGGTGAACGGCAGCGCCGGCACGGATACGGTCGACATCACCGGGCTCACGTCGGCCCACCGTATCGTGCTCAACTCCAACGGCGGCGGCGACACGATTGTCGGCGATCTCCGCGCTCAAGATCTTATCGATAACGTCTCGCACGCAGCGTCTGGCAGTGTGACGTCCATCATGCCGGTAAGGGCTCCAGACGCTTCGGCGACCATGGATACGGCATCCGACAGCTTCGTCTTCAAAGTGCAAGCTCACGACAACGCGGCCCCGTCGACATTCCAGCCCGGCGATGCCATCGACCTCAGGCCGCTGTTTGCAGCACTCCAGTTGGCCGATCACGACGCCGTCGCGCCAACGGTCCTCTTCAATGCGGCGGGCAATCTGAAAGTGGACGATCACAGCCACGACCAAGCGGCAGCTCCAGCCGATCATTCCAACGACAACGACCTGCCGGTCGTTCAGCCCATAAAGTCGGTCGTTGGCTGGGAACACGCCTGAGACCAGAAGCGGACTGACGTGAGCGGGTGACGGGCCCGTTCACGCCAGGCACATCATTTCACGAAAATTAGTTGCGGCATGTGTTTGGGGAAACTGCGGTCATGAGCAAAAAGGCAAGCAAGCTGTTTGCAAAGAAGAGAACGCCTTTCGCGGAGCTGGGCGGCTTGCGCGGAGTATTCTGGTTCCTGTTTGCGGTATCGGGGGTGGTCAATATTCTCGCTCTGACCGGCTCGTTCTACATGCTGCAAATCTACGACCGCGCGTTGACGAGTCAGAGCGTACCCACGCTGCTCGCCCTGTCGGCGCTCGCCATTGGCCTCTACCTGATCCAGGGCATGCTTGACATCAGCCGGTCGCAGATTTTGGTCCGCGTCGGCTCCCGCCTCGATCACCAACTGGCCCCGCTCGCGCACCGCGTCGCTATCGACATGCCGCGTTTCGGCTTTTCCACATCCGAGGCCAACGAACGCTCGCGCGATGTCGATACGCTGCGTGGCTTCCTGTCCGGGCAAGGCCCGATGGCGCTGTTTGATCTGCCCTGGATGCCGCTCTATCTGATCTTCGTGTATTGTCTCCACCCTTGGCTCGGTCTGCTGACCTTGGGTGGCGCACTGATCCTGACAGCGCTGACCATTACGACCGAAATCCTCACTCAAAAACACGCAGGCACGACCCAGCAAGCAGGCGTTGCCCGCGCGGCCATGGCCGAACAGCACGCCCGCAATGGCGATGTCATCCGCGCCATGGGTTTTCAAGGCCGCGCCGTCGCCCGCTTTGACAAGATCAACCGCGAACATCTCCTATTGCAGTCGAAGTTGAGCGGCGTGACCAGCACCATCGGCGGTCTGTCGAAAGTACTTCGCATGATCCTGCAATCGGCCGTGCTGGGACTGGGCGCCTATCTCACCATCATGGGTGAATTCACTGCCGGGTCGATCATCGCAGCGTCCGTTGCATCCGCGCGGGCACTTGCCCCCGTCGATCTCGCCATCAGCCAGTGGAAAGGCGTGGTGGCCGCCCGTCGCAGTTACGCCCGCCTCACCGAAACCTTGACGGCGCTGGATCAAGCGCCGCCCCAAGTCACGCTGCCCGCCCCGACCCGCGATCTCAAAATCGAAAAGATCACCGTGGCCGCCCCCAGCAATGGCGTTATCGTATTGAGTGACGTGAGCTTCGAACTCCAAGCGGGACAAGCCGTCGGCATCATCGGGCCAAGTGGCGGCGGCAAGTCCTCGCTCGTGCGCGGTATTACCGGGGTATGGCCACTGCTGCGCGGCAGCGTGCGGTTGGACGAAGCCGATTTCGCGCAGTGGTCGCCCGACGCCATCGGCCGCCAGATCGGCTACCTGCCGCAGGAAGTGTCGCTCATCGACACAACCATCAGCCAGAACATCTGCCGCCTCGATCCCGATGCCGACAGTGCGAAAATCCTAGCTGCCGCCAAGGCCGCCGGGGTCCATGACATGATCGTGCGGATGCCCAAAGGCTACGAGACCGAACTTGGCCCCAACGGCACCGCGATCTCGGCGGGCCAGCGCCAGCGTATCGCGCTTGCCCGCGCTCTCTACGACGATCCGTTCCTGGTTGTGCTGGACGAACCCAATTCCAACCTCGATGCCGACGGCGAGGCGGCGTTGACGAGCGCCATCAAGTCGATCCGCGCCCGTGGCGGTGTGGTGATCGTGGTAGCCCATCGCCCCAGTGCGCTCGCAGCCGTCGATTTGATCGGTGTGGTTCAGAACGGAAGACTGGCCGCATTTGGTCCCAAAGACGAAATTTTTGCCGAACAATTGAAGCCGAAGCCGATTTCAGAACCAAAGCGAGGGCGCACGGCTGCATAGCGCCCGATCGGTTGAGAGGGAGGCAGTTAAGCCGACGTCGAGACCGTGAACCGGTCGCTAAAAGCCAGCTCGTTGCGCGGTAGGAGCGTCAAATGAGTAGTTTAAACAGTCAGTTGCGTTTCAATGACGACGGGACGCCCCGCCGTCGCTATGAATTGGATCTGGTGCCGCAGACCAAGTCGATGCTGGGCGCAACCATCGGCTTGGTTCTGGCCAGCACGGTGCTGCTCGTCAAAAACATCCTGTTCCCGGCCCACCCCAATCAACCAATGGACGGCTTGCTGGCGGACGGCTTGCGGGCCAGCGAGACGCAAGCTGGAGCGGTACTCGACGACCAGTCCGGCATCGGGCGCGATGCCGGCATTCAAATCGATGACGCCTTCGCAAATGGCCAAGCACAGGACCACTTTCAAACTAGAACCGTCACGCGCCTCGTTTCGGTCAACGCCACCCAGGCTGCATATGGCGACGATCAAGCCCACCGCGCGCCCGTCAATACCAGTCACATCGCCAGCAACGACAACAAGGCGCTGTATGGTGCAGCCCCCGGCCACGGCGTCAGTTTGGCAGCCCACGACGCCATCCCCGTCCCCGCTGGTGGCGGACAAGGTGCCAGCACCCACGCCGCTCGTACCAACGCCGGAAGCGGCGACGGCGAACTCGTGCCGGGGGACATTGCGCCCGCACCCAAAAGTCATCCCACGACGGTGCCAGCGCCGATCAAGCTCGGCAATACCGCGCCCGTGGTCTCAGGACCTGTGTCGCTCGCCAACCGGTTCATCAACCAGTCCATCGTCATCGGTCTTGCCGATCTCGTCGCCAACGCCCGCGATGCCGACGGCGACACGCTCGGGGTAACAAATGTCACGCCATCGTCGGGCACCATGACGGCCAACATCGGTGGCGGCTGGACATTTTTGGCCGATCCCCAACAGGCGGGCGATGTCACCTTCAGCTATGCCGTGAGCGATGGCCACACGGCAACGCCGACCACGGCAACGCTGATGTTGGCGGCAACGGCAGCCGAGCCAGCGATGTCGGTCAATTCCGCGGCACCGACCGGTTCAAGCCTCTCCCTCACGCAAATCCGCAACGACTTTGCCACCCCGATTGCGGAAAAAATCATGCAGACCCCGGCAGCGCAGCCCAGCATCATCAATGGCACGGCCGACAACGACGTGATTGCCGGCAGCACGGGCAACGACGTGATATTTGCCGGTAACGGCGACGATATCATCACCGCAGGCGCTGGCAACGACGTGGTCTACGCGCAAGACGGCGACGACACGCTCATCGCAACGAGCAACGACGGCGACGACGCCTACGATGGTGGCGACGGCACCGACACCCTCGACCTCAGCGCCATCGCACCAACACCCACACCCGCCTCAGCAGCAGTTGATGCAACGCAGCCGTTACCCGAGCCAACGCCGGACCGCTCCGCCGATTGCGTCATCGACCTGGAAGCAGGAACCGCGACCGGTGGCCAGATCGGCCACGACACCATCGTCAACATCGAAAACGTCACGTCGGGTGCTGGCAACGATACCATCACGGGCGACGCGCACGCGAACGTCCTCGACGGCGGCGGAGGCACCGACGCCGTTGATGGCGGCGCGGGCGACGACACGATCATCGCAACCGCCGACGCTGCCGCCGACGCCTATCGCGGTGGCGACGGCACCGACACCTACGACGCCTCAAACACCCAAGCCGATGCCATCATCGACTTGAACGAAGGTACCGTGGATAGCGCTGATCTTGGCCACGACACCATCGACGGGATCGAGGGCGTCATGGCCGGCAGCGGAGACGACATAATCGTCGCCGACGAACACGTGAATGTCTTTTCAGGCGGCGATGGCGATGACACCTTCGTATTCAACTCGGCGACCTCGATTGGCAAAGGCGCAGGGCACCATGATGTAATACTCGACTTCGCCGTCGGCGATAAGATCGACATCTCCAACATCAGCAAGGAGTTCGCGCAAGCACTGGCGGAGGTGTACCAGGACGGGGCAATGCAGGATTTTGTATTCATCCAGAACGCAGATAAATTCTCCAAGCCAGGCGAACTGAAATTAGTCTATCATGAGGACGTTGACGCAACCGTGCTTCAGGGCAATATCGACTTTAACGACGATGCGGAATTCGAACTGGAGTTCAAAGGCAGCGTCACGCTGACGGGCCAAGACTTCCAACATCATTGAGACTTCCATCATCATTGAGCTGGTCGGCCTCACGATTGATTTGCAGATTCTGGGATTCGATTTGAGATGAACGGCGACAACGGCGCGAAGCAACAGCCACCCGCAGACATCGGCGCGTTTTCGCTCAGTAGGCACATGTCCTTTGCGTCGGGCGTTATGGCGATACTAATCTTTGGCTTCGGCGGCTGGGCCTATTTTGCCGAACTGTCGGGCGCGGTCGTCGCGCCGGGGACGTTCGTTGTCGAGCGCAACGTCAAGAAGGTTCAGCACAGCTACGGCGGCATCGTCTCGGAAATCAACGTCAAGAACGGCGACCGCGTGGCCGACGGCCAGATCCTGGCGAAGCTCGATGCGACCCAGATCGGCGCTGAAATGGGCGTGATCAAATCCCAGCTCGTCGAAATGATCGCACGTGCTGCCCGCCTGACCGCCGAACGCGACAACCTGCCAGCTATTTCCTGGGACAGCGAATTCTTCCAGAAATACCCCGATGCGGAGGCGGCAGCCACGGGTGAAATCCGCCTCTTTGAGGAAAACAGAGCCGCCAAAGACGGTCAAAAAGAGCAATTGCGATCAAAAATCACGCAGATCAACGAAGAGATCGTCGGCCTCACTTCGCAGCGCGACGCCAAGAACGGCGAGATCAAAATCATTGAGAAGGAACTGAAAGACGTCCGCGATATGTTTGCCAAGCAGTTGACCACGGCCACCCGACTGAACGGGTTGGAACGCGAAGCAACGCGGCTCGGCGGCGATCATGGCGGCCTCATCGCGCAGATCGCCCGCGCCAAGGGCCAGATCAGCGAGATCAACGTCCAGATCATATCCATCGACGAAAACATCCGCGCCAACGCCCAGAAGGAATTGCGTGCCATCGATGCGAAAATGGCCGAACTCCGCGAGCGGCAGGTGGCGGCGAGCGACAAGCTGGCGCGGATCGATATCCGCTCGCCGCGTGCAGGCAAGGTCCACGAATTGAACATTCACACCGTGGGCGGCGTCGTAACGCCTGCCGAAATCTTGATGCTGATCGTGCCGGAGGAAGAAGGGCTGCTGATCCAGGCGCGCATCCCGCCAGCCAATGTCGATCAAGTCGTGGTGGGCCGTCCCGCGCGGCTGCGGCTGTCGGCATTTTCGCAGAAGAAAACGCCTGAAGTCGATGGCCGGGTCATCCAGGTAGCCGCCGACGTGACCCTCGATCCCAAAACCGGCCAAAGCTATTATTCGGTCATGATCGAGATGGATGAAAAAGCCCGCCGCACGATCGGCGATCTCAAGCTGGTGGCCGGCATGCCGGTCGAGGTCTTTATGTCGACCGGCGACCGCACCGTCCTGTCCTATCTGACCAAGCCCTTCACCGACCAGATGAACCGCGCGTTCCGCGAATAATACCAGCCCGCAGAATTTTTGACTCTTTGTTCGACAGGCTGCGGGCTGGTATTCTCTTTGCTTTGCGCGTGGCCGCGTCGATCTGAAAGATCGCCTACGGCGAGGCAACCCCACGCGCGGATACCAAACCGGCGCGCAAATTCAGCGCTTCCCCTGCGTGAGCAGGGCAGCTTCCGTGCGGTTACGGACGCCGAGTTTCTGGAGCAGCGACGTGATGTAATGCTTGATCGTGTTCTCGGTCAGGGCAAGTCGGCCAGCGATGTCGTTGTTGCTCAAACCCTCGCCAAGCAGATCGAGGATCTGCCGTTCGCGCGTGCTCAACGTCGCAAGGCGGCCCGTCTCGACGGTGCCGCGCGCGGTTGCGCTGTACACAACCTCGTCCATCGACAAAAGGCGCGCCGCAAGTTCCGAACTGACATAGCGTTCGCCCGCGAGCACCCGCCGGGCAGCCGACACCAGTTCGTTGCCGCCAATCCCTTTGGAAACGAACGCCCGCGCGCCGGCCCGCAAAGCGGCCTTGACCGTCGCCAAGTCCTCGCTGACCGACAGCATCAATAGTGCGGTATCGGGACTGTCTTTCATGAGGGCGGTCGCCGCCTCCAATCCCCCGCCCGGAATACTGACATCAAGCACCACCAGATCGGGTTTGTGCTTGCGCACGATGTCGATCGCATCCTGGGCCGATTCGCCTTGAGCCACGACATCGAAGTCGGTTTCCTCGTCAAACGTGGTCGCAACCCCCCGGCGGACCATGGGATGGTCGTCAATGATTGCAACTCTTGCTGGTATGGGCATCACGCCTGTTCGCCTGGAGCGCTGAAGATTGGGACCTACCTAATACACCAAGTTGAGTTCACGCCATCCTAAAGCATTTTCACGTTGGCCGCATATTTCACCTGAAAGTATAGTCGACGCAACACCCGCCAGGACCGATCTATGCCCCCGGAAGGTTCGAAATCGCACAAGCGGCCCATCGGCGAGATACGTGCCTCCCTTTCGTCAGGGCAGCGAAGATGCGTTTGAGGACGGCAGCTAGAGTGCTCCCACGATTTAATCAAGACCGGAAGGACCCTGGCGGCGCGGCCGATTGGGGCTGACCGGCGGCCGCTGTCGCATCCTTGAAGACGCGCTCCAGCACCGCGAGATAGTCATGGTTTCAGCTCAAGCAATCCCACAGAAATTTGGAATGCGCGCAGCCCCGCCACTTTTGCGCCCGACCTTCGACTAACCGCTGAGGTACGACTTGGAGTAGCAAATGGCGGATTACGAGAGATTAAGAGGTCCGTTTGAGCGCTGAAGCGTAGACTTAATATGTGGTATTCTTGCCAGGACGAATGCGAAAACAACGAACTAGGAGCAGCCTGCGGACTTCGTGGCGTGCAATCGGTGTGAAACGGACACGCGAAAGGTTTCCCAAGGGCTGACGGAGCAGTATGATCATACCCATATATCGAATGAATGATCGTTGTGCCGGGCGGATACCGCCCCCGTAGGGGCAAGTATCCGATGTGATCGACCCTTCAACGCTGAGCAAAGATATATGTCAAAAGATCAAGTCTTCGACCTCTTCGCCCGTTCCTATGATCGCCATAAGCAGACGGAGCTGACTCTCAAGCAGTTCCTCGACGCCTGCCGGACGGATCCGGTTTGTTATTCAAGCGCCGCTGAGCGCATGCTTCACGCCATTGGCGAACCAACCTATGTCGACACGGCGCGCGATGCCCGCCTCGGCCGGATCTACATGAACCGGACGATCAAACTTTACGCGCCGTTCAAAGACTTCTACGGGCTTGAAGAAACCATCGAGCGCATCGTCGGCTACTTCCGTTCGGCGGCCCAAGGCCTCGAAGAAAGAAAGCAGATCCTCTATCTGCTTGGCCCCGTCGGTGGCGGTAAGTCTTCACTCGCCGAGCGCTTGAAGGAGTTGATGGAGCAAAGCCCCATCTATGTCCTCAAGGCCGGTGACGAACTGAGCCCCGTCTTCGAAAGCCCGCTCGGATTGTTCGAGCCAGCCACGATGGGCGACAACCTTTTGGAAACATACAAGATTCCAAAGCGACGTCTGACAGGGAACATGAGCCCATGGGCGGTCAAACGCTTGGATGAATTCGGCGGCGATATCTCCAAGTTCTCCGTCGTCAAGGTGCTCCCATCGAAGTTGCGCCAGATCGGCATCGCCAAAACCGAACCCGGCGACGACAACAATCAAGACATCTCCTCGCTCGTCGGCAAGGTCGATATCCGCAAACTTGAGTTTCATAGCCAGAACGACCCCGACGCCTACTCGTACTCGGGCGGCCTGAATCGGACGACGCAAGGGTTGCTTGAGTTCGTCGAAATGTTCAAAGCCCCGATCAAGATGCTGCACCCCTTGTTGACCGCTACCCAGGACGGCACCTACGTCGGCACCGAAAACGTCGGCGCGCTGCCGTATCAGGGCACGATCATCGCCCACTCGAACGAAAGCGAATGGCAGAGTTTCAAGGCGAACAAAAACAACGAAGCCTTCCTTGACCGCATCTTCGTGGTCACGGTTCCCTATTGCCTGCGCGTCACCGAAGAAAAGCAAATCTACCAAAAGCTGCTCACTAGCAGCGAACTGGTCAACGCCCCATGCGCACCCGGCACGCTCGAAATCCTGTCGCAGTTCTCGGTGTTGTCGCGCTTGAAGGAGCACGAGAATTCCTCGCTCATGTCGAAGATGCGGGTCTATGACGGTGAGAGCCTCAAGGAAGTCGACCCGCACGCCAAGAGCATCCAAGAGTACCACGACTCGGCCGGCGTGACCGAAGGCATGGACGGCATCTCGACCCGGTTTGCCTACAAGATCCTGTCCGAAACCTTCAACTTCGATACCCAGGAAATCGGCGCCGACCCAGTTCATCTGATGTATGTGATCGAGCAGGCCGTTCGCCGCGATCAGATGCCCCACGAAACTGAAGAACGCTACCTCGAGTTCATCAAGGAAGATCTTGCTCCCAAGTATGCCGAATTCATCGGCAACGAAGTGCAGAAAGCTTATCTCGAGTCGAACAATGACTTCGGCCAGAATTTGTTCGATCGTTATGTCGCCTACGCCGATGCCTGGATCGAAGACCATGACTTCAAGGATCCCGACACCGGCCAGCTCATGAGCCGCCAAGTCCTCGACGGCGAATTGTCGAAGGTTGAAAAGCCTGCCG
>JANOVN010000461.1:0-4864 GCA_031417455.1 Hyphomicrobiaceae bacterium
ATTGCGCCGGCTGCCCATGCCGCTCGACGGCGCAATACGCCAAGAAGCTATTGCGCCCTACATATGGAATGTCGCCAACACCTACTGCAACGTCGGCTTGCCATTCCCGGCCTGAGGCGCAGACGCATGTTGCCCAGCCGCGCCTTGCAACGCATGACCGAACTGGCTCCACGCCCCTTCTGAATTGCGCGGATTTGAACCCATGGCCCGGCGCAACTGGCGCGCCGCAACCAGCAGCCCGTGATCGCGCGCAGCAAGTGCGCCTTCCGCGTCGCTAGGCTCCAGCGCCTGCACGATTTCGACCAGCAACACTTCATAGGGGCCATGCGGCATGAGCATCAGCACCGGCCAATTCTGATCGACGTCCTCGAATGCATCCTTCAACCGCTGCCGGTTGAGCGAGTCGCCCGGAGCCAGCGAGCTTTCCAGCGCATAGAATGCGTTATCCATCGCCATCCGGGCTTCCTCGTCCCGCTGCGTCAGCTCGGTATCGAGCGCTTGATTGGCGCGCCGGGCCCGCGAGAAGGCTTCACTCGCCGATGCAGCCGCACCAAACGCCTGACCCGACAGATTGTAAAACAGGTTCGGATCGATCCCGAGCGCTGCAATCAGACTGCCGACAAACTCGCGATAGCGTTCATTCTCGCCCGGGCCTGGATCGTTCGCTTGCGCCCCAGCCATCAAAAACGCTGGAATATCGGGCTTGCCCTGCGGCTCAGGCACCTGCGGAGCCTGCAGCGCGCGCTGTGCCGGCCCCTGCGGTCCAGAGACCTGAGGCACTTGCGCATTAAGTGCACCACCGACAAGGGCTGGATGACCAGCAGCACGGGCCGCGACCTCCCCAAAAAACCGCCGACGCGATGCGTCGAACCCTGCCGTATCCGGCAAGCTGTGCGCCGAAAGCATCAACAGCGTCTCATACAAATCCGGCCGCACATAAAACCGCCCGGCCTCCGTCTTGTCGGACGCGACTGCATCGACTCCGGCCCCCGCATTCATCACCCGCTTCACGACCCGCGCATCGTAAGCATCAGCTGGCCCTGAAAACTCGCTGAGCGACAGCGTCGACGTAAACCCATCCACCGGCTTCATCGGATGCAAATGGCCGATGACGATGTCGGCATGCTCGTGAATATGCGGCTTCAACGAATCCGCGATGATGCGCTCCAACCGCGCCCTAACCCCATGTGACTTGTCTGACTTGAAATGCCGGTCGCAAACCGACGCCAGATACTCGCGCAGCTCAAGCCGCACGCGGTACTTCTCAGGGTTCCGCGTCACCATCTCGACCGCGTGAATATCGGCACCCGCCGTCAGCACCACGCGAATGCGGTCCGCCGTCACCTTGTCCATGATCCTAGGATCAAGTTCGACCTCGGCTGAAAACCCATCCGTATTCGTAATCGGCCGCATCGCCCGCAGCACCAGATTCGCCGTGTCGTATTGCAAACCGCCAAGTGCTGCATTGATCGTGCCTTCCAACTGCTCCGCCGACCGCGCCTTCGTACTCGGCATATCCGACAGCGGCGACCGCACGGCGTTCGCACCAAACAATCCCGACATGAACACGAGGCTATCGATCGCAATCGCTATCCCGAGCGCCAGATAAGCGAGCCGGTTGCCGTCCAGGAATGCGTTCCACGTCACCACAAACCGGTGTGCCTTGTCGTCGCGGTTCAACTCGATGAAATTGATCTTGGTCCGCAGCGAGTCAGTCTCTTTCGACGGCAACCCGCTATCGGCCAAGCACTTACGCGCAAACCCAAACAGCGCATCCGCCGACGTATATTGATTGAGCTTATCGCCGCCCTTGCACGACTTGGTGAAGGTCTCGGTCCCAGCGTTCAATGCAAACACCGCCGACGCCGCTTCCGCCGCCTGTTTGGGATCGCAATCGATGGCCGCCACAAGCTTCTTGGTCTGCGGCGTCGCCGTCGTCATCGCCGTATGAATCTGCGAGCAAAGCTGCTGCACCTTGGCAAGCCCCGCAACCGTCGGCTCCTGACGGAAATCAGCCTTAGCGCCCTCGAATGCTGGCGTGATCCGCGAAGGATCGATCCGCGCACCGGCATCGCTCGGCAATTGCTCCTGCACCAGTTTGATGCGCTGTTCAGCCGTCTCCGCTTCGCCCTTGAGCTTGGCCAGATCGCCATCCAGCGCCGACTGCTCGCGCTCGATCTGCGCAATCCGCGTCTCCGCTGCCGTCAACCGCTTCTTGGCATCGTTGGTACGCTCTTCGGCAATCTTGACCGCCGCCTGCACCTTCGCAAGTTCGTCCATGCGCTGCCGGTACATCGGGCCCTTGCCCTCCTTACCCGTGCCCTCGACGCCGCCGGCTTCCGCCATGGCCTCGACGCGCTTGGCATCGACTTCCTTCTGCTTTCCCTCAAGATCCGATTTCTTCTGCGCATACTCGGACGCAAGTCCCGGCCGGTCGCCCTTCAACCGCGACAGCTCTTCGCCGATGGCAATCTTCTTGCCAGCAAGCCCCGCCTGACCGCCCTGCGCGGTCGACATGCGCTCCTGCTGCTGCTTGATTGCCCGGTTGCGCTCTTCGATCTGATTGTTGAAATACGCCTCGATGACTGGCTGAGCATCCCGTGAATGCACGGCCAAATCCGACAACTGCTTATCGTAGGCCTCGTAGTTTGGTTGACGGAACAGGTTCTGCGCCTCTTCCAACCGACTATCGGTAATCTTCATCTCGATGTCGGCGAGAATACCCGCGACTTGATTCTGCGCCCTAAGTTCAGCCGCCCGCGCCCGCTCCGACTGCGGAAAAATCGCGCTGAACAAGCTATCGAACGAGAAGAACACCGACGTCGCCATACAGGCGAGGAACATCACCCACAGCACCGAATTCTTGACGATCACCCGCATGCTTTGCAGGTACGGCCTAACGAGCTCTGACGCCGCGTAGAGCGCCACCAAAGCGACAGCAAGCAAAGCCGTTACAATAATCAAAAGCTTATCGCCAAACTTCGACCAGCTCATCGCGCCCGTGGAAATCTGCTTGACGTCGACTTGCCCGCTCGACTGCATCAGATAAACGAAAACCGCCACGAACAGCGCAATGCCGGTGACGGCACCCAGAATGTTCGAAGTCATCTGATCGAGACCGAACGATCTCTCTTTCGTTTTCACCGCCGACTGGTTCATCCCAATCGCGAAACTTTCCCCGATCAGCCACGCGACGATCAGCATCACGCCCTGGATACCGAACGTCACCATCAGCGACAGCACGGCCTCGCCGGTGAAATTGCGCATCCCATCCCACGTCGTATAGCCCGACGCGAGCGACAGCACGATCCCGGTCGCCCCCAGCAGCGCGAGCCGCCAGTTGGAAAACATCGTTTCTTCAAGCGTCTTGGCAAGCCGCCCGCGGATCCGCCACAGCAATCCAGCCAGCGACATCAGGATCAAAACCGCAACGGTCGTGCTGATGAATGAGGCCGGATTGGCGGCAATCACCGTCCCCACATGGTTGGCGGCGGTCTGGGCTTTGTCGGCAACCTGAGACACCGACGGCACCGGCACGGCATCCACTGCCGCCAGTACACTATCAGCCGTTGTCTTAACGTCCCAGCCCATCATCACCCTCCCACGGGGTACAGCCTCGTAGCTCCAGCGCAAAACCGCCGCAGCCAAACACGCTACAGGCAGCAAAACCGCCCGTGCGCGCCACTATGCAACATCCAACCAGCACCTGTCGATTTCTCGTCAGCATTGAGGCAAATAAGGCGGCGCACCCGGTTTTCCAAACGAAGCTCTATCCGCGCCAAGCGACCCCAAGCGACAGCAAAGCCGTCGCCCGCCGCCCCCACACCCGGATTTCTAAAGGTTTTTACCTGTACCGCCGGTGAACAGCCATCAAATAGCGCGCAAATCTCGCCCCGCCGCGCCCACGCATTATATTTTCGTAACGCAATTGGCGTGGGGTCACCGCACCCCGGCAACACAGAACGGACTTCACTTCCCCCTCTCCCCCTGGGGAGAGGGCCGGGGTGAGGGGGCTTTATACCAACGCGCATAAGTACTGACTTATTCGCGTTGGTATCCGCGCGTGGGGTTGCCTCGCCGCAGGCGATCTTCCAGATCGACGCGGCGTCGATGCGAAGCATCGCAGAGCGATGACGCGCAAACAAAGGAGAATACCGTCGCGCAGCCGACGAACCAAAGAGTCAGAACTTCTGCGCGACGGTATTACACCGCCAAACAATCAAACCGCCTGAAACAGCGCCGCCGAACCCAATCCACCAATCGCACTCAGCGTCGCCAGCCCCAGCGACCCGCGTCCGGCTGGATCGCCCTTGGCACCCATCGAGCGCACAAGCTGGGAGAACAGTCGCACCACGAGAACCGCACCTGCCGCCGCGAACGGATGCCCCCGCGCAATCGCCCCGCCGCCCGAATTAATCCCCGCCGCATCCACACCAAATTGCCGTGCAAACGCAATAAGTTGCGCAGCCGACGCCTCGCTCGTCTCAATCGCTGCAACCTGTGACAGATCAAGATCGTTATGCAGCCCGATCAACCGCTGCGTTGCTGCAATCGCACCAAACGCCTCCCTGTCGGGCGCCACCCCAATCGTCGCCGCCGTCATCAACCGCAACGCCCGCGGCTCGCCCATGTCTTTCCAAATCCGCGGCGAAATCACCATCACCATCGCCGCGCCATCGGCCTGCGCGCTGGTGTTGCCAGCCGTCAGCAACCCGCCGGTTCCCGAAAACGGCGTCTGCCGTTCCAGATCCTCAAGCGAAAAGTCCCGCACCATCTCGTCGCGCGCTTCCTCGGTCGAATTCCACAACGGCACGATCTCGCCGACAAACTTCTTGGCATCGCGCGCCGACAGCGCCGCCAGATG
>JANOVN010000462.1:0-1709 GCA_031417455.1 Hyphomicrobiaceae bacterium
CCTTCACTTGCTTCATTGCGCTTTGCCCTGCGCCAATGTAACACACACACACTGTACTTGCGGCTCTGACCTCCGGCGCGATCCGGTCGCCGTTCACGCTGTTGCGCCGTTTGCTGGACGGGACCGCGCCGGGCCGCACACCCACCGTAGACCTGACGCTTGGCGAACCACGCGAGACGATGCCAAGCTTCATTGTCGACAAGCTGCGGGAGTCCCAAGCGCTTTACGCGAAGTATCCGCCGATCCGCGGCTCAGACGAACTGCGTCAGGCCATCGCAGACTTCCTGCAGCGCCGCTATCACCTTGCAAGTCCGATCAATGCCGCAACCGAAATCATCCCGACCAACGGCTCGCGCGAGGGCCTGTTCACGGCGTGTTTGCCAGCCGCCGGCCGCAAGCAATTGCCCGCAGGCGTCCGCCCAGCGGTGCTGCTGTGCAATCCGTATTATCAGGCCTACATCGGCGCGGCCTTGGCGGTGAACGCGGAACCGGTCTACCTCAACGCCACCAAAGAAACCAGGCACCTCCCCGACCTCGACGCAATCGCCAGCGACACCGCTTTGCTCGACCGCACGATCGCCTTCTACCTGTGCTCGCCCGCCAACCCGCAGGGCGCGGTTGCCTCGCGCGCTTATATCGAACGCGCGCTTGGCCTCGCCCGCAAGCATGACTTCATGCTGTTCTTCGACGAGTGCTATTCGGAGATTTATTCAAACGATCCACCTACTGGCGGATTGGAAGTGGCGATCACGACGCCGGAACGGTTCGCCAACCTCGTGGTGTTCAACTCGCTGTCGAAGCGCTCGAACCTGCCGGGCTTGCGGTCGGGATTTTGCGCGGGCGATGCAACTTTCCTCGACAGCCTCGCCGAAATCCGCAATTCGATTGCCCCGCAAGTGCCCGGTCCAACCCAACACGCCTCGGCAGCCGTATGGGCCGAAGAACAGCACGTCAGCGCCAATCGCCAAGCCTACCGCGCAAAATTCGACCTGTGCGATCAGATGCTTACGGGAAAGTTCGGCTATGTCCGTCCAGCGGGAGGATTTTTCCTCTGGCTCGATATGGCGCAATTTGGCGGCGGTCGAAACGCGGCGGTAACCCTATGGAAACATTCAGGTGTCAAGGTATTGCCTGGATGCTTCCTGGCACAGACAGCTCAGGACGGGATTAATCCGGGCGACGACTACGTCCGGGTAGCTCTCGTCCAGGATCTGCCCACGCTGCAGGATGCGTTCAAGCGTTTGATCGAGCTCTAAGCGAAGAGCTGAGCGTCACGCGCTGGGTAATGTTACGAGTGTCGTGCGTATGGCGTTTGGAAAACCCTATGTGTTCGAGGATGTGCCCCGCACAGCCGGTGGGCGCCCGCTGATGCCGTCCGCGATGGCCAACCGCCTGCGCGACAGCGTTCGTGCGGCCTTCGGCGTAATGCTGCTGGCGATCCTCGTACTGTCCTGGCTGAGCCTCATTTCCTGGTCGATCCAAGACCCCAGCCTCTCGCACACGACATCGCGCGCCGCCCGTAATTGGCTCGGAACCCCGGGCGCAATCGGCGCAGACCTCATTATGCAGACGTTCGGCCTGGCAGCGCTTGCTCTGCTGCTCGGCCCCATGTTCTGGGCTCTGGCCTTCATTAAAAAAGAGATGGTGCCAAAGTTTGGCCGCCGGGTCGCGACGTTCTTTGCTTGCGTGACGCTGCTGGCTGCTGCGGC
>JANOVN010000463.1:0-2885 GCA_031417455.1 Hyphomicrobiaceae bacterium
AGAACGTCACGGCAACTCGGCTCGTATTTGTTGAGCCTTTTTGGAGCCTTTTTGAAATCGGTATTTTCGTAAGTCTTTGATTTTATTGGTCGGAGCGGGGAGATTCGAACTCCCGACCCCTTGCTCCCGAAGCAAGTGCGCTACCAGGCTGCGCTACGCTCCGCCCGACCTCCGATAGTACCCTACTGGAGCGACGGCTTATAGCTACGCCTGCCGCCCCCTGCAAGCCGATTGTCCAGCCTCCTTTAATCCCCCTGCGCTTCACCCTCGCGGCGCGGATCGGCAGCACCTTCCAGAACGCCGTCACGACGCTCGATAATGGCAAGCCCACTGGTCATGTCGGAAGGCGCGACGCTCGCCCCGGCAGCCGTAAATGCTGGCCCCAGCAGAGCCTGCGCGGCAGTCCCGCTCTCAACCTCCATCGGTCCATTGCGGCTCCCGAAGTTAGGTAATCCCGCCGCAAGCTCGACGCTGCAATGCCAGTCGATCAGACAGACGATGGCCTTGAGAGTATACAAAATGATGCGATTTCCCCCCGGCGACCCCAGCAGCGCGAATAGCTCCCCGCGCGGGTTGAAAACAAGTGTCGGCGACATCGAACTTCGCGGACGTTTACCGCCTTCGACGCGGTTGGCAATGGGGCCGCCCTTCATGTCGGCAGGCCGGAACGAGAAGTCCGTCAACTGGCTGTTGAGTAAAAATCCGCCCACCATGATCCCCGACCCGAACGCGGTCTGAACCGACGACGTCAGGGCCACCCCGTTGCCCTCGGCGTCCAGAACGGAGAGATGGCTGGTGCCCGGCTGCTCGACGGTCGCATCCATCCCAAACATCTGCCCCGTCTTAAGCGGCGGGGCTCCCGCCGCAGCTTTTGGCATGGGCCGCGTCGGGTCGATCAGCTTTGCGCGCGCTGCCAGATAGCCAGGGTTGAGCAGATCGGCTGTCTGCGGCACAAACTCCGGGTCGGCAACAAACTGATCGCGGTCGGCATAAGCAAGCTTTTGTGCCTCCGCCAGCACAGCGATATCGGCGGTGCGCTCGGACAGCAAGCGTCTTTCCTGGCCTGAGGTCGCAACCTCTGCCGACACCGCCACCGTGGCTCCATGCGCTTGGATCAGCCCAAACACCATCCCCATCGTGATGCCGCCCGACGACGGCGGGCCCATGCTGCAAATCCGGTGCTCCCGGTATATCGCGCACACCGGCTCACGAACCTTCGCCGCATAGGCGGTTAAATCCTCCGCTGTCATATCGCCGCCCGCACCCTGTGCGGTGATGATCGACGAACCCATGGCCCCACGATAAAACCCTTCTCCGCCGTGCTCGGCAATCGCGCGCAAACTCGCGGCGAGCGCCGGATTTTTCAAAATCACTCCCGGCTTGCGCGCATTGCCCGCCTCGTCGAAATACAACGTGCGCGCCAAGGCGTTGAAATACGCAGGCCCTTGCGCCGCCAGCAGCGCCGACAATCGCGGCGACACCGCAAAGCCATCGGCCGCCAGCGCAACCGCCCGCTCAAACAGCCGCGCCCAAGCAAGTTTGCCGTGACGCCGGTGCGCCAGTTCCATTGCAGCGATGACGCCCGGAACCCCCACGCTCAACGGCGATGATACCAGTTCGCCAAACGGTCTAGGCTCTCCATTAGCCCTCAAAAAGCGGTCGGGCCGGGCAGCTTGCGGCGCTGTCTCCCGCCCATCGATGCTCGATACTGTTTTCGCTTTGGCATCCCAATGGAGCAAAAACGCCCCGCCGCCGATTCCCGACGACTGCGGCTCGACAAGCGTCAGCACCATTTGCGCGGCAATGGCCGCATCGACCGCGCTGCCACCGGCACGCAAGATTTCAAGCCCGGCGTCCGCCGCCAGCGGATGGGCGGCCACGATCATGTGGCGCTGGGCAACGGTCGACGGTTTGGCGGTAATCCCGGTCCGCGCTTCCGGCTCCACGAGCCGCACATCCGGCGAAAGCTGCGCGTTAACGCGTGCGCAAAACGCAAACCCTGCGAGCACAACGAACATGCGGGCCGCTATCCAAACGTGATTGTTGTGGGCTGGCCGCATCGGCAGCGCGTACCTGATCGTTCGAAAATATCTCAACGAGGCTGCACACCTTGCAGCCCTGCGCAACGAGTGCCGCGCAATGAACTCTCACGGCCGCGCTTAAGCCAGGCGCGGCGGCGCGGCTTGCTTGGGCCCTGGCAGAGGCAAGGGCGGATCGGCCAAATCGTCAATTTGATCTGTGGTCAGCATGCGACCAAATTGGCAGTGAGTCTGCCGACCGTCAAGGAAATCTGCCCAACAAATACAACGATGAACTAACGCTGTTGCAAAATTGGTAAATATCGCCAATTGTTTGGGAACTATACAACATAATTTGCCGAATCTTGGATCTATTCTGTCGCCATTTCGCGAAGGTTCAGCCCGGCAAAATCAGCATGACGAAAACAGCGACACGACGCAATTCCACGATTTTTTGAACGCATTGCCGACCGCGTTTCCAGCCTTTTTCAAGTCCTGCCCAGCCTCGACCGTCGTTTCTTTGACGGTCGCACTGGCTTTGTCCCAATCCTTTTTCGATTGCTCGACCGTCGCCTTGGCCAGGGCCTCGACGGTAGCAGGCGGTTGATCCTTGCCGATCGCCGACGCTGGAACCGGCGCCGGAACAGGCACGGCAACCGGAACCGGAACAGCAACAGTCGCCGCAACCGGTGGCGCCACTGCCGCAGGTGTCCCGGCGGCAGCCGGGCCGTCCCCAGGATTGGGCAGTGCGACAAGCGTCCCCACGCACGGTCCCAAGGCCCGCGCCCTGTCGATCGTGCAGCTCTTATGCCCTCCGCGCGTCGCCACGGCCTTGATGCACAAAAGCTGAAATCCCGCTCCGCTGGC
>JANOVN010000464.1:0-15456 GCA_031417455.1 Hyphomicrobiaceae bacterium
CGTACGCCCACATCGTGATCGTGGGTGAACACGACAGCGTGCGCCATCTGTTCGAGACGATCCAGGGGCGGTGCGATGCGGGCGTCCTGGTTGGTACGGGCCAGACTGCGGCGTTGCGCGATCCCGAGGGGACGTTCCTGGGCTTTGAGGTCGCCGATATCGACATCATCCGTGTGGAAACAGGTAGCGTGCCGCGCGACCTCGTGCAGCGGCGCTTGCGTGGATTGGGCGGCGCAGGGGAAGCGCGGGTTCCTGCATGAGGTCGTTGCCGAACCCGATGGCATGGGTTTTGCGGCGCGGGGTGTGATTTTTGTTTGAGAGCATCCAGCGTACCTAATGGAAAGTCACGCGACAAAACTGGTGAAAGCAGCGCTGGCTGCCGCCCATTACGTTGGGGCGGATGGGTTGCTCGCGCCGTGGACGCGCGGGTTGGGCGTGATTTTCATGCTGCACCATGTGCGGCCAGAGCTGCCCCAGCCGTTCGAACCAAACCGGATTTTGAAGGTTACGCCGACGTTTCTCGAAGACGTCATCCATCAGGTGCAAGAAGCCGGTTTTGATACAATCGGGCTCGACGATGTGCCAAAACGGTTGGCGGACAAAGGCCAAGACCGTCCGTTCGCGTGTTTCACTTTGGATGACGGGTACAAGGATAACCGCGAGTTCGCTTATCCGGTATTCAAGCGCAACAACGTGCCGTTTACGATTTATGTGCCGACCGATTACCCCGACGGCAACGGCGTTCTGTGGTGGCTGGTGCTGGAGAAGTCGATTGCGCTCGCCCCGCATGTGAGCGTTCAAATGGATGGCGCGATGCGTGTCTTCACGACGCAGACGGCTGCGGAGAAGGGCGTCGCGTTCGATGCGATCTACTGGTGGTTGCGGCGATTGCCGGAAGATCGTGCGCGGTATGTGGTGGCAGAGCTTGCTCAATCGATTGGGTATGATTCATCAAGGCTGTGCTCTGACTTGGTCATGTCGTGGGACGAATTGCGCGATCTGGCGCGCGATAACCTCGTGACGATTGGGGCGCATACGCGGCGGCATATGGCGCTTGGGAAGTTGCCGGTTGAGGACGCCGAAGCGGAAATGGTTCACAGCATTGCGCGGGTCGAGGCCGAGATGGGCCGCCCGTGCCGGCATTTCAGCTATCCGTACGGGTGCGCGCAAAGCGCTGGGCGGCGAGAGTTCGAGATGGCCGAACGGCTAGGACTTGCCACAGCGGTGACGACACGCAAGGGGTTGATTTCGCGCCATCACGCTCATTCGATGATGGCGTTGCCGCGGTTTTCGCTCAACGGCGACTATCAGGATGTGCGGTACACGAAGGTGATGTTGTCGGGTGCGCCGTTCGCACTGTGGAATGCGATGTCGCGCGGTTAAGTGCGAGCGTCCGTGCCGTGAACGGGTGGAACTTTGGCCATCCATTGCACGATGAGGCCGGCGGGGAGGACCCAGATCAGGCCAGCGAGAACGTAATAGGCGAGTTCGCCCAGGGGGCCGACGCCGCGAACCTGCAAGACGATGGCAACCGACATGGCCAGCAGGACGTAGACGATGATGAAGATCAGCAGAGCGATGGTGCCGAAGAGTTTGCGGGTTTTGATCGGCATGGGGTCAGTCGGCTCCGTGGTCTGGGCTTGCTGGTGGGTCAGGGGCTCGATTGGCCGCATTGATCGGGGCGGCAATGGGTATTTAGTGGCTCCTTATAGCCTGTTATCCCGAAAGGGACCACTCGATCCAATGCCGTAACGACGCTGTTCAACCGGGATCACGTATGACCTACACAATTCAAGCTCGGCACCCTCATCGCGACGCGGTATTGCAAGCAGGCGACCGGCGCGCTGTTGCGGTGTGGCTTGGGGTGGTGGCGGGGCTCGTCTTTGCGATGATCGTCGTTGGCGGGGCGACGCGGCTGACGGATAGCGGGCTTTCGATCACGGAATGGAAGCCGCTGTTGGGGGCGATCCCGCCACTCAGCGAGGCGGACTGGCAGGTGGCGTTTGCCAAGTACAAGACGATCCCGCAGTACGCGAGCGTCAACAAAGGCATGACGCTCGATGCCTTCAAGGCGATTTTCTGGTGGGAATGGGCGCATCGCTTTTTGGGGCGGTTCGTCGGCGTCGTGTTTGCTGTGCCGTTCGTGGCGTTCTGGCTGACGGGGCGGTTGCGGGTTGGGTTGGCACCCAAGCTGGCGGTGGTGTTTGGGCTTGGCGCACTGCAGGGGGCGGTTGGATGGTACATGGTGTCGTCGGGGTTGGCCGAGCGGATCGATGTCAGTCAGTACCGGCTCGCGTTGCATCTCTCAATTGCGTTTTTGATTTTGGGGGCGCTGGTGTGGTTGATCCTCGATCTTGCACCAAAGTGCGCCGAGCCGCGGCTGCAGACGTTGACGGCGGGGGATCGGATGTGGGCGGGTGTGCTTGCCGTGCTGGTGTTTTCGCAGGTGGCGATTGGCGGGTTCGTGGCCGGCCTGAAGGCCGGGCGGGCATTCAATACGTGGCCGCTGATGGACGGGAAGTTCATTCCAGACGGGTTTGCGCGGCTGGAGCCGTGGTGGCTCAATCTGACCGAGAACATGGCGACGGTTCAGTTCAATCACCGGATGGCGGCATATGGGATTGTCGCTCTCGCGGTTTGGCATGCGGTGTCCGTGATCGGTAGGGCGGACGACGAGCGGGTTCGACGGTCGGCGGGGCTGCTGGCGGCGGGATTGGTGGCACAGATGGCGCTCGGGGTCTGGACGGTGGTGGCGGCGGTGCCGATCAGTTTAGGTGTCGCGCATCAGGGATTTGCGGCGGTCGTGTTCATGCTTGCGGTCCTGCACGTGCACCGGGTGGCAGAGGCGGGGAAGTAGGGTCGGGTGATCAGGTGGCGGCGGTGATGCAGGCTTGGACGAAGCGGCGCATGGAGCGGGTGTCCTGGCTGGCGGCGATGTTGTTGCGCAGGGTCGCATAGAGGGTTGGGTTCGTTGCGAGGCGAGTGATGGCTGCGGCGAGGGCTGGGGCGGTGGGCTCGGTCGCGAGCAGGCCGGTGATGCCGTCTTGGATTTGTTCGATAAGGCCGCCGACCGGGGTGGCGATGACGGGCAAGCCGGCACCAAAGGCAATGGCTGCGACGCCGGATTGGCTGGCTTCGGTATGGGAGAGGACGGCGGCGTGATAGCGCGGCAGGACGTCTGCGATTTCGGCTTCGGTCAGCCAGCGGTTTATGACCTCAGCGTTCAAGTTGGCGAGGCGCTGCTGGTGGGGGGCGAGATGGCCTTCGCCGAACACGCCGAGGTGGACGCGATGGCCTTGGGCACGCCCGATGTCGAGCGCGTCCAGGAGCAGGCCGAGGCCCTTGTAGGGCATGATGCGGCCCAGGAAGATCAGGCGGAGAGGTTCGCCGGGGCCGGGCGCGGGCAGTGATTGCGTCGTGCCGAAGTCGAGGTCGGGCAGGAACAGCGGCACGATGCGTTCGGGCGGGACGGTGCCGGTTGCGGCGAGGTGATCGGCGACGGATTGGCTCAAGGTGATGACGCAGTCGGCGCTGGTCAGGCAGCGGTCGATCAGGCTTTTGACGCGATGGGTGGTGTCGCCGGGGTGGGCGCTGGCATCGTGGGCGATGGCGACGTAGCGCGCACTGGCTGCTTTGATCGTGGGGACGATGTAGGGCGACCAGATGTGGGGCATCAGGTCGATGACGGCTTGGATGTTGTGCTCCTTGATGTGGGCCGCGAGCCGCGTTTTGATGGCGGGCAGACGCCACGCCTGGGTCAGCGCGCCGAGGTTGGTGGCGAAGGTGTCTACGGCCAAGAGGGCTTCGCCGAGGTCTGTGTATTGCGCGAAGAGGGCGTTCTGGCGGGAGATGCAGATGGTGGGCGTGAGGCCCGGGATCGCGAGCGCGGCGTGGGCCAGTTGGAGGGTGAACTGGGGCATGGCTCCGCGGCGGCCCCAGTAGAGGAACATGATGCGGCGGGGTTGGGTCGCTGGTTCCATCTACAGGCCCAGTTGTGCGCGGACGGCGGCGACGTAACGGTCGGGGCTCCAGGTGTCGAGGGCTGTGCACGCGGCGTTGTGGCCGAGGCGATTGGCGAAGGCTGGATCGTCGCGCAGGCGGGTCAGGGCATTAGCGGCGGCGGGTATGTCCGCGTCGGCCCAGGTCATTTCGGGATGGTCGTAGCTGCCTTGCGGATCACGGGCCGGGATAAGGGTGTAGGGGATGGGAATGCCGGTTTGGGGCGTCAGGAAATCGGTGTTGCCCGACCAGTTGGTGGCGACGACGGGCAAGCCGTGGAGCATGGCTTCGGCGAGCGTCAGGCCGAAACCCTCGGAGCGGTGGAGCGAGATCAGGGCGTCGGCTTTTTCATAGAGCAGGTCGATTTCCAGCGCGTTGAAGGTGCGGTCGATGATGGTGATGTTGGCCGCGCCGCTTACTGCTTGCTCGATGATGTCGAGGCTGCCGGGATAGGACGAGGGATTGGCGAGCTTGACGATGAGGTGGGTTTTAGGATCGTCACCCAGGCCCAGCCGGAAGGCTTCAATGGCGGCGCACGGGTTTTTGCGGGCAAAGCTCGAGGCGACATTGAAGATCGTGAGGACGGTGAACGGGTCGGTACTGGTGCGGGGCGCGCGCTTGGGCTGTGTGCGACCGAGGGCGACGGGATAGGGGATAACGGCAACGGCGCGGCCTTGGGCGATAGGGCTGATGGCGTCAGCGGTGAAGGTGCTGGGGGTCCAGATTTCGTGGACGAAGGGGATGCCATGGGACCAGTCTGGCGGCACGAGGGGCAGCTCCCAGGCCCAGCAGGCAGCGATGCGCTTATTCGCAATCAGTTTGCTGCCGAGCTGCATCATGGCGAGAGGAGCAGTCGGGGCGTTGACGTTGAGGAGGAGGGTGCCGGGGCCCTGGTGATTGCTGCCGTCTTCGAACGCGAAATTGGGGACGTCCTCGACTTGCCGCAGGAGGTTGGTGAGGTCGATGCCAAGGACGGGGAGGCCGGCGCGTTTGAGGGCGTCGTGGCTTAGGCGGGCGGATTGGCCGAGACCAGAGGCGGTCTTGAGTGGACCGGCGACGATGAGGGGGAAAGCAGGGGTGGCGTTCGGGGTTGGCCTAGGGGCGGCGATTGAAGTCGCGTGAAACAGAGCGGTGCGCCGCAGGCTGCGCGGGAGGCGTTGCCAGATTTGGCGATGCAGCAGGGAGACGAATGCCTTCGACGTCATGGGTGGTGTGTCTCGCGCGTGTCATGCATGCCCTGTTGGGAATGTGGCTCGAAGCTTGCTAGTGTTTTGACGGCGGTGGGCGTTGACAAGCGTGCCGTTCCAGCGCAACCCGATGAAAGCTTTAAGGCGCTGACAGCCTAATCATGGTGTTCATGAGGTTGTCACGGAAAGACTGCCACTTTTCTATCAACTGTTCTGACCTGAAGGAGGCTTTTGCTTCTGACCGCTTGGTGTTTGCCTTTGAAACGGCGGGTTGCCCGCCAATGCCATTTTGAGACTTACGCTGCAAATCGTTCCTGCCAACACCTGAAAAGCCAGATCGACGCATCATGACCAAAAAACGCGCATTTATTACGGGAATCACCGGCCAGGACGGGGCATATCTCTCGCAGTTGCTGCTCACGAAGGGCTACGAGGTACATGGTCTGTTGCGCCGCAGCGCTTCGGCGGATGTGATCGGGACGCGGCTGAGCTGGATCGGGGTGGCCGATCAGGTGACGTTGCACGACGGCAATTTGATCGATTTGGCGAGCCTGATCCGGATCATGGAAACGGTGAAGCCGGACGAAATTTACAATCTTGCCGCGCAGTCGTTCGTGAAATCGTCTTGGCAGCAACCGTATTTGACCGGCATGACGACCGGCATGGGCGTGACCAACGTGCTCGAAGCGACGCGGATCGTGTGTCCGAAGGCGCGGTTTTATCAGGCATCGTCGTCGGAAATGTATGGGATGGTGCAAGAGCCGATCCAGTCGGAGACGACACCGTTTTACCCGCGTTCGCCGTACGCGGCAGCCAAGATGTACGGTCACTGGATGACGGTGAATTATCGCGAGAGTTTTGGAATGCATGCTTCGAGCGGTATTTTGTTCAATCACGAGTCGCCGTTGCGCGGGATTGAGTTCGTGACGCGCAAGATCACGGACGGCGTATCGCGGATCAAGCTTGGGATGCAGAAGAAGATTGCGCTGGGCAACTTGGACGCCAAACGCGATTGGGGCCATGCGCGCGACTACGTTGAAGCGATGTGGCTGATGTTGCAGCAAGAAAAGGCCGACGACTACGTGGTTGCGACGGGGCGGACGGTGCCGGTGCGGGAATTTTGTTCTCTGGCGTTCGATTATGTGGGGCTAAAAGCGGAAGATCACATCGAGATTGATCCGCGGTTCCTTCGTCCAGCGGAAGTCGAATTGCTGCACGGCAATCCGGCGAAGGCCAAGGCAAAGCTTGGCTGGCAAGCGCGTACGTCGCTCGAACAGCTTGTCGTTGAAATGGTCGACGCCGATATGGACCGGCTGCGCAAACACGAGCACCTGTAAGCGCAACATGATCGGTCAAGATCGGGCACTCGCTGAATTTAAGGTCTTGATCACGGGGGCGATAGGCTTTGTCGGCCCGTATCTGGTCGAGGCGTTGCGGCGCATTCTCGGGCGTGAGGTATTAATTGTTTCGACCGCGTTGACTGCGGAGGAGCATCCGCTGTTGGGTGGGGTCTTTGCGCTCGATGTGACGGATGAGGCGGCAGTCGGGGAGATGATCCGCCGTGTAGGTCCGACACATGTGGTTCATCTGGCGGGGTTGGCTGCGACGACGGCGGCCAATGCCAATGAGGCGCTTGCCTGGCAGGTGCATGTGTTTGGGACGCTCAATATTGCAAATGCGATTTTGGAGCATGCGCCCCGGTGCGTGCTTCTCAGCGTGGGTTCAGGGCAAGTTTATGGTGCGAGCGCTCGAAGTGGGGTGCCCTTGAGCGAGACGGCGGTGCTGGCGCCGACCAATGCGTATGAGGTGACGAAGGCTGCGGGTGATCTGGCGGTTGGGGCATTGGCCGGGCGGGGGTTGGCCTGCGTACGGTTGCGGCCGTTCAATCATACGGGGCCGGGTCAGACGGGGGATTTTGTGATCCCGAGTTTTGCCATGCAGATTGCGCGGATCGAAGCTGGTTTACAGCCGCCGGTGCTGAAGGTCGGCAATCTGGAAGCCGAGCGGGATTTTCTCGACGTGCGGGATGTGGTTGCAGCGTATGCGCTGGCGGTCGCCAAGTCGGAGAGCATCGCGCCGGGGACGATTTTGAATGTGGCTTCCGGTGTGCCACGGCGGATCCAATCCATTTTGGACCGGCTGATGGCGCTGAGCCGGGTGCCGATTTCGACCAAAATCGACAGCACGCGGATGCGGTCCAGCGAAACGCCGCGTTATGTCGGCGATGCGACGGCTGCCAAGAAGCTATTGGGTTGGTCGCCGCAGATTGAGTTCGATGCGACGCTGGCGGCGGTGCTGGACGATTGCAGGGCGCGGGTGGCGACCCAAGGTTGAGATTCCAAGCCAATTGCTTGAGGTAAAGGCCCCGGTTCGGCTGCGCCGTCGGGGGCAACATTGAATTGGGGGATCGAGTTCAGGCCGCCTGGTCGCCGAGGCGGGCAAGGGCTTCGGCGCGGCCTAGAACAGCCATTACGTCGAAGACCGGGGGTGAAACCGAACGTCCGGTGAGCGCGGCGCGCAAGGGCTGGGCGACTTTGCCGAGCTTGGCGCCGGTGTCTTCTGCGTGTTGACGGACCACTGTTTCGAGGGCGGAAGGGGTCCAATCGGTGCTGGCTGCGAGCTTTGGAATGAGGGCGGCGATGGCCAGTTTGCTCTCGGCGTCCAGCAGCTTGGCGGCTTTGTCGTCGAACTTGAGCGGGCGGGCGGTGACCAGGAACAGCGCACCGTCGATCAGTTCGGGCAGGGTTTTGGCGCGTTCCTTGAGGCCGGGGATGGCGGCGGCGAACTGATTCCAACCGGCGGTGTTGAAGCGGGCGGCGAGGGTTTTGCCATCGGGGACGCCGGGCAGTAAGGCCCGCACGTTGCGGGCGAGGACGACGTCGCCGCGCATGACCTTGGGGTCGTGTTCGGCGATGAGCGCTGCGAAATCGCCAGAGTAGAGGGTAAGCAGGTCGCGGGCGCGATCTAAGAGTTCGGCGTTATCGGCGCTGCGGATGTAGTGGGCGTTGGTATCTTCGAGCTTTTTGAGGTCCATGCGGGCGGCGGAGCGGCCGATGGCGGGTAAATCGAACCACTCGATAAGCTGGGGCGTTTCGATGAGTTCGTCGTCGCCGTGGCTCCAGCCTAAGCGCACCAGATAGTTGCGGAGGGCGGCCGGCAGGTAGCCCATCGCGCGGTAGGCTTCGATGCCGAGGGCGCCGTGGCGTTTGGAGAGTTTGGCGCCGTCTGATCCGTGGATCAAAGGCACGTGGGCGAACTTGGGAATGGGCCAGCCGTTGGCTGAGTATATCTGGGCTTGGCGGGCGGCGTTGGTCAGGTGGTCGACGCCGCGAATGACGTGGGTGATGGCCATGTCGTGATCGTCGACGACGACGGCCAAATTGTAGGTCGAGTTGCCGTCGGAGCGGAGGATGATGAGGTCGTCGAGGTCTTTGTTGGGAAATACAACGCGGCCCTGGACGGCGTCGTCGATGACGGTTTCGCCGTCGCGGGGTGCTTTCAGGCGGATGGCGAACGGCGCGCCTTTGGGGGCTTCATCGGGTGAGCGGTCGCGCCAGGGGCTGTGCACCACGGGCTGGCGCTTTTCGGCTTCGGCCTGGGCGCGCATGGTGTCCAGCTCTTCCTTGGTGAGGAAGCAACGGTAGGCGGTGCCAGCGTCGAGCATGGCGTGCGCCACGTCGCGGTGGCGGGCGGCGCGGGCGAACTGGGAGACAGGTTCGCCGTTCCAGTCGAGTTCAAGCCAAGTGAGGCCGTCGATGATGGCGGCAACGGCCTCCGGGTTGTTGCGTTCGCGGTCGGTGTCTTCGATGCGCAACAGAAACTGGCCACCGCGACCCTTGGCATAGAGCCAGTTGAACAGGGCGGTGCGTGCGCCGCCGATGTGGAGGTATCCGGTCGGCGAGGGCGCGAAACGGACCACTGGAGCGGTGGACGAGGCGGCGGGCTGGTTGGTGTCGGTCATGGGCGGCGTTCGATCTTTGTGACTGCTACGCGGAAATGGGCTTTGCCAAAAGCAAACGCGCGCTCCTGTCAACAGAAGCGCGCGTTCTTTCAGCAGTAAAGGCCGAAGCCTTTGAGATCAATGGCGTTCGAGGTGGAGCATCGTGAACAGCCCGAGGGGACGAAGCGAACGCTTGTCCTTGAGAGCGAGGTCATCACAGACCATCACGCGCGAAACGTCGAACACGGGATGCCATCCGAGGCGGTCGCCAAACGGGGCCATGCTGCGCTCGATGAAGCCACGAACACCGTCGCGCTGGCTGAAGTGGTTGACGAGCAGGACTTTACCGCCCGGCTTCACGACGCGGGCCAATTCACGCATCACGGCTTCTGGGTTGGGGACCACGGTCATGACATACATGGCGACGACGGTGTCGAACGACGCATCCGGGAACGCGAGCTGTTCGGCATCCATTTCATGGAGGCCGGTGACGTGGTCGAGGTTGCCGGTGGCGACGCGCTCGCGGGCTTTTTCAAGCATTTCTGGGGCGAGATCGATTCCAACGATTTCGAGGTGCTTGGCATAGCCCGGCAGCGACAAACCCGTGCCGACGCCAACTTCAAGGACGCGGCCTTTGCCCTTATTGATAATTTCGACAGCTTGACGACGACCGGCGTTCGAAATGTAACCGAACGTGTTGTCGTACACGGGGGCCCAGCGGCGGTATGCGCTACGAACGGCGTCCTCGTCCATCTGTACGGCCTTGCCAGTCATTACGGACATGGCACGCGCGAATGGCGACCTGGACTCTTCGTGTGAACGCGACAGTGATCCCATGTAGCGGGCTCCTATTTCGATTGCAGACGGGCCCTTAGCGGGCGCGATTGGACGTGGGAACGGCGAGCGAAGCCTCCGCTTTGGGCGGAGGCGGCAGTTTTGTGGCAAGCAGAGTGTCCTGGACCGCACGGGCAATTGTGCCGCCGCCCAGAATGCGAGCATTGGGTTGCTCGTCTTGGTATAGGACGCAGGCTTGTCCGGCGGAAACGCCGTCTTCACTTGCGACCAAGGCGACGCGAACATTGGCGAACTCGTCGATGAACAATGTGGCCGGTTTTGGCGCTTGGCTCGAGCGGACGCGGGCAAAAACGGGAAGCCCGGTTTCGCCAGTGTTGGGAAGGTTGTCGTCGGCAAGCCAATTGAAGCCGCGCAATTCAAGGGTGCGCGTGCGTAAGGCCTCGCGCGGACCGACAACGACTTCGTGGCGGTCGGCGTGGATTTTGATGACATACAACGGATCGGCGGCCGCAATTTTCAGGCCGCGGCGCTGGCCGACGGTGTAATTGATGATGCCTTCGTGGTGGCCCAGTTCGCGGCCATCGATGTGCACAATCTTGCCGGGATGAAGGGCGCCGGGCTTCAAACGCTCGATGACGTCGGCATACTTGCCCGACGGTACGAAGCAGATGTCCTGACTGTCGGCCTTTTCCGCGTTCAATAGGCCAAATTCATGGGCCAGCTCGCGGACCGCAGACTTGGGCAAGCCGCCGAGGGGAAACCACAACTGCTTTAGCTGTTCGCGGGTGGTCGCAAACAGGAAATAGCTCTGGTCGCGTGATGCATCGACCGCCCGGCGCAGTTCGGGGCCATTGGGGCCGTCGGCGCGCTGGATGTAATGGCCGGTCGCAAGGGCGGTCGCGCCAAGATCCTTGGCGGTTTCCAGCAGATCGGTGAACTTGATCTGGCTATTGCAGGTAACGCAGGGAATAGGGGTTTCGCCAGCGACGTAGCTGTCGGCAAAGGCGTTGATGACCTGATCCTTGAAGCGCTTTTCGTAGTCCAGGACATAATGCGGGATGCCGAGGGTTTCGGCGACGCGGCGCGCGTCGTGAATATCTTGGCCGGCGCAGCAGCTGCCTTTGCGGCCAGTAGCACTACCATGGTCATATAACTGTAGCGTAACGCCGATAACGTCGTGACCTTCACGCACGAGCATGGCCGCGGCGACAGAACTATCAACGCCGCCTGACATGGCGACGACGACGCGCGCTTTTTCGCGTGATCCGGGGATGTTATGGTTGGTCACGGTCATCTCGTTATTGTTGCGCGTCCGCCAGCGTTAAGCAATCGTTGCACCGCAATCAAGCACATGACTTAGGCCCTAGTGATGGGTCGGCGCAAGGCGGTGCGCGCCTGCGTCGCTTATTTGCCGCTGGGCAACTTTTGAGGGTCAGTTGGCACGGTCCTTGATCGCTTAATGAGAGAAGGACACGGAATTGTGTCATTCTGACCTTGATATCAAGGCTAACGCTACGAAAAACATGAAGTAGAACATCACTTTAGTCCGTCTTTACGCAACTACTTAGTCTGCTTTTAAGGCCCTGCGCGTATAACAGGGTTCGTGGTCTGTAAAAGAGTATGAGTATGATGACCGAACATCACATGAGAGCGCGTGTGCGCTATGTTATCGGGCCGGATGGCAGCCCGTTGACGGTTGCCGATCTGCCTCCGCGCGACACTAAGCGCTGGGTGATCCGGCGTAAGGCTGAAGTTGTCGCGGCCGTTCGCGGCGGGCTGCTCAGTATCGAGGAAGCGTGCGAACGCTATACGCTTACGGTTGACGAGTTTTTGTCGTGGCAGCGGTCGATTGACAAGCATGGCTTGCCAGGTCTGCGCGCCACGCGGATTCAAGACTACCGGGAGTAGGGCGCTTTTTGTTCAATTGCTTTGCCTGAAGGGGCAAAGCAATGGGTCCGGCGCTCGCGCCGACGGCTGTTCGCCGTTTCGGCCAACAAGAGTTGCCCGCTTAGTCGTCCGTCAACGCATTTTTAGTTCAGGTTTTGCGTTCGCGCGCCTTGGCGGCCGGTTTGGCCGGCGGGTCTTGTTGGGGCGGGCCATTTTTGGCATCCCAGCCTTTGGTGTGGGCCTTATCGTGGCAGGTCAGATCGTTGCGGGCCCAGCGGCGGACGTCGGCGGTCATGCGTTGGCCGACTTCGAAAGGAAAACGGGTGTTTTCGATGTCGAGAGCTGCATTGTCGCCCTCGGGGGAGATGTGGATGCGGAATGCGCGATTGCCCCGCGGGTTGGGCATGTTCAGGTCTTTTTCGTGGATGACGATTTCGGAGCGACCGCCCTTGCTAGGTGGGGCAACTTCGGCGTGAAAAATGTACTTGGCCTTTAGTTCGCCGTGGGTGCCAAACCAGCAAATGCCAGCGCCGCGACCGATGCGGGTGTAGATTTCGATCGGAGCGCCGATTGGTTCGGGATCAAGCTTGGGCAGTGGAACACTTGCCATGGCTTCGGCGCCTGCGGTTACGAGTCCGGCGGGGGTTTTCAAAGAGTCCGATCCGGTGCCGCTGCAACCTGCAAGAGCAGTGCTGGCGGATGCGGCGATCACCCACCCTAGCCACGTTTGGGGCCAATATTTTACCGGTATTGCCACCTGCCAGTTTCCCATTGACGTCACCGAGTACCGTTGGGTGCCAGTGTGTCGTGACCTTAGCATGGCAGGGTGCCGCTAATGCACTTACGAAATGGTCGCGCCGGGCTTGGCTGTGGGGGCTGGACTGTGGGGGCTTGGCTGTGGGAATTTGAACGATGTGTTGCATTCGGGCCGGGACGCCTAAACGCAAGGCGAGCCAACCTCGATGATGCTGGCCCGCGATTTCATGGGTTGAAAAAAAAATTATCAGCGCAGTGGGGCGGGCGATGAGCGATCAGGACGCCGGCGATTGCGTGGTGCCGCTCGCGATGAGGAGGGAGCGCTGGCTTCCGACACCTGGCCGACGGCGTCATCGCGTGATTTCACCGCAGCTTCGAGCTTTTCTTTCAATCCCGACGCCGATGCGCGCAGATTGTTGCGGCGGTGCGTTGCCGACTTGGCGAATGTTGAATAGGCGAAGTGGTTTGGATCCTTGATCCCGGTGCGGTCTTCCTCGGCTTGGACCTGTCGATCCAAATCAGCGGCCATGGAATTGAAGTCTGCAATCATCGACTCGAGGTTTGCTACTTTTCTCGAGTTTTCGTCGGCTTCGAAACGCTTGATGCGAAGCGCGGCTTCTCTGGCTTTCATAGCTCGATACCCCATACAAATTCGAACTGCGGGTCACGCGATTGGCGCACCCCGGTAGAGTTGGCCCCAACTTGCGTTCGTTGTTTGCAGCGTCACGGGGACGATGCCAACGGGCGCTTCAAGGATCGTACAAATATGTCGCGTCCGCAAATTTGGTTACCGAAGCTGCCCTACGCTGAAGGCAAGGACAGGTTCCGATGAGCGGGTCGAGTATATCTCAGATCTGATCTTTGCATACTGTCCTTAAGCTGCGGTAAACCCAAACAAATGTTGTACGGGTGTTGCGCGAGAATGCTTTGGTCACAAAAAAGCCGCCGTTGCTCTAGGGCCCAGCCGCGAATTCTGTTACTGGTCGATTCGGTGGCTGTGAGCGGGGGTTCGCGAAAACCGAAATGTAGCCAGGCATTTTCGTGCCAGCTTGCGTGTGGCCATTTGGACTTAAGCAATGGTGCCAGGATGATTCTGCAACGTGTGCGCTGGCTGGAATTCGTTTCGTTTTCGTAGGTCTTACAAGACAAAATTAGGGTTTGTTAACCTTTTAAGTGTATTTGTTAATTTGAGTTAGGGCCACGCGTTGGTGAGTTGGGAAGTTTGGAGCGGCGGTCCAGGCGGCGAGACGGCCAAAAGGGAATGAGACGATGCGGGTCCTACTAATTGAAGACGATAGCGCAACAGCGCAAAGCATCGAGCTGATGCTGCAGTCGGAAGGGTTTAATTGCTACACGACGGACCTTGGAGAAGAGGGCGTCGATCTGGGCAAACTTTACGACTACGATATCATTCTGCTCGATCTCAATCTGCCCGACATGAGCGGCTACGAAGTCTTGAAGACTTTGCGGGTCAGTAAGGTGCAGACGCCGATCTTGATCCTGTCAGGTTTGGCGCAGATCGAAGATAAGGTTCGTGGTCTGGGCTTTGGCGCCGATGACTACATGACGAAACCGTTCCACAAGGATGAGCTCGTAGCGCGCATCCACGCCATCGTGCGGCGGTCGAAGGGGCATTCGCAGTCGGTCATCGAAACCGGCGATCTACGCGTAAACCTCGATACGAAGACCGTCGAAGTGAACGGCCAACGCGTGCATCTGACTGGCAAAGAGTATCAGATGCTTGAGCTGCTCTCGTTGCGCAAAGGCACGACGCTTACCAAGGAAATGTTCCTCAACCACCTCTACGGCGGGATGGACGAGCCGGAACTCAAGATTATCGACGTGTTCATCTGCAAGCTCCGCAAGAAGCTCCAGCTGGCAACCGGCGGCTCGCACTATATCGAAACCGTCTGGGGTCGTGGTTATGTGCTGCGCAATCCAGGTGACGAGCACGTTGCGGCTTGATCTGACGAAAGTCTAAATAGCGTGGAAGTTGAACGGGGGCGAGAGCTCCCGTTTTCGTTTTTGCCGATTTTTGTTGGAATGCACGATTGCATTGAGCTAACTGCACTCCTCTTTATTCGGGCAGGGTAGTTCATGACCACACCAGACAAGCCGAAAATGAACGTAAAACGCTCGGGTCTTAAGGCCGCAATCGTGCCTGTGACGCCGTTCGAGCAGAACTGCATGTTGATCTGGGACGAGGTCAGTATGGCGGGCGCTGTCGTCGATCCGGGCGGGGACATCGACAAGATCATCGCGGCCATCGATCAAGTCGGCATGATCCCTGAGAAAATCCTGCTGACGCATGGGCATATCGATCATGCCGGCGGGGCAGACGAGCTGAGGGCGCGCCTCAAAGTCAAGATTGAAGGACCCCATCGCGCCGACAAGGTTCTGCTCGATAACCTGGAGGCGCAGGGGCGGAGTTACGGAATTGCCGCCAAGAATGTGACGCCGGATCATTGGCTTGATGAGGGCGATACCGTCATGGTCGGCGATCAGACGTTTGAAATCCTGCATTGCCCTGGGCATTCGCCGGGGTCCATTGTGTTCGTTCACAAAGCGCAGAAGTTTTTGATCGTGGGTGATGTGATCTTCCGGTCGTCAATCGGGCGAACGGACTTCCCTTACTGCGATCACGATGCGCTGATCCATGCGATCAAGACCAAGCTGATGGTGCTCGACGATGCTTATGCGTTCATCTGCGGACATGGGCCGGGGAGCACAATCGGACTCGAGCGGCGGACGAACCCTTATATTTCGTAAGGTGAGACGAGACAGTGAAGACCAGGGGCTCGCCCCTGGACCCTTGCCGTAGAAAGTCAGGGGGCGACGATCAGCGCGGGTAGCGGACTTCGAGGCAGCCGAAGATGCCGCACTCGGCGCCGA
>JANOVN010000465.1:0-7072 GCA_031417455.1 Hyphomicrobiaceae bacterium
ATACGGCGTGGGGCCGCCAGGTCCACGAGTGAGATGGCGCACAAACTGTGAGTTCAACAGGCCGCGTTGCCTATCTCCCCCCACCTTGGCCCGCTTCCACTAACCAAAGACGCCTCCGGAAAGCGCCCCTCTGAAACGGACCAGCCCAGAATAGTTCGCCGCCAACCCACGGGGATAACTTTCTAAGATAAAATGTCACAAGCCCGTAGGGCGCAATAGCAAAGCGTATTGCGCCAGCCACGAGTTCGCTCTCTGAATTCCGAGCCCGACGCGCAAGTGTCGAGGGGAACAGCGCGCCCCGTCGAGAGCGACGCGTCATCGCGTGAAGCAACCGAACATGTTAGGTGCAGCCCCCTTCACGGCCGCAGGCCGTAGGGAGCAACGCGACCCGTCGCGCGCGAGGCCCAATTAAGCCACCCTGACCGCCGCGACCTTGTCGGCGCCGTACTTCTTGTCCTGCAGCGCGCGGTGGTTGGCGTAGCACTTGGCCAATTGCACTTGCGGCGTGAAGTCGGCAATTTGTGCGGCAACACCTTCCGGCGTAATGATGCCCGCCCGCATCTTCTCCCGTATCGCGACAAACGCATTCGCCAGCCGTTCCGACATTTCGTCTTCATCGGTCGACCGCGAAATCATCTGCCCGCTGATGCCATCCTTGATGACCGCCTCAAGCTGCGGCAGGTTCACCGCCCCCATCGGTCGCCCGCACGCGAGCGTCTCCAACACCGAAAACGGCATGCCCTCGAATTGCGACGTCAAGATACCGGCGTGACACGAGGCATGAACCGCCGCCACCCGTTCCGCCGAACAAAACCCGTGCAGGACCGTGTTATTTTCAATCGCGGCGAATTCGCGGAACCGGCGCACGTCGCTGGTCCCCATGTAGTGGAGCTGCACGCCATCGCCGAGCCGGTTGCGCAGCGCTGCCATCGTCTTGAACATCAGCGGTGGCCGTTTGAACAGATCGAGGCGGCCAGCAAACGCTACTCTAAATCCGTCGTCGACCGGAAACGGCTTGGGCGTAAACCGCGCCGTATCAACCCACGTTGTCAGCGTCTCGATTTTATGCGCCTGGCGTGGATAGGTCGCGCGGATGCGCTCGGTGATGATCGGGTTGACGCACAAGAACTTGTCGCACGCCATGATCGCGATGTGTTCGTTGAGGTTATGCAGATAGCGATAGCTTTTGAGCAGGCTGTCCATTTGCAGCTTGGGCGCACCCTCGCCGTGCAGCATCTGCGTAAACGGAATCCCGAGCGCACGCACCAGCGACGCAAACTCCACGCGTTGCAAGTCGACGCTGGTCGGCTGCGCTTTTAATGTGCGGCGTACGGCTGGCAGATACTTGAGCAACCCGGCCATGAGCTGGAGATTGATGCTGTCGCCAAGCGTCTTGGCCGCCTCGTGCGCTTTGGCGTCGGGGTAATGCAGCACCGGCAGGAATTCATAGGGCCGCCCGTTAAAGTCCCGGCGCACCACTTTGCCCAGTTCCAGATCGCCCGTGCCATCGACGCCGATCATCAGGAACGTAAAATCGTCCGGCAGAAACTTGATCATGTCACGGATAAAAGTTTCGAGCCCGCCGACTTTGGTGCCGCGAGGATCGAACGAATGAATGACGCACAGGCGATAGGTCATGAGCAAGCTTCTTGAGTTAGGAGCGTTTGAAACGGGCAGCGAGACGCTGGCCGACTTGGGCTTTCGCCAAACTGCTTTGCAAAAGACTGGCCGCTTTGGCTGTGGCGCTGGGATACATGGCGGCCAGCACCGCAGCGTAAACGATTCCACCCAGAAATACGGCGTACACGATGGAAAGCGTTGCCGGTTGCGTATCAAGTCGCGCGACCGCGATGGCCATGGCAACCGTCGCTGTGCCAATTCGCAACACATCGGCGACCGGAAACGTGAACGCATGCCAGCGCCACGCAGCGCCAAACCCAGTCGCGAGGGTCACGACCGAACCGGTCATGACGCCCATGACGCAGCCCGTCAGCCCGCCCAGCCACAACCCGATCCCGCCGAACACAAGCGTCAGGGCCGCATCGATCCCGTCGTTGAGAACCGGGATCATTGGTTTCTCGTGGAGTAAAAACACCTGGTTGGCGAAATGGATTCGCACGTTGCGCAGTGCCCCGGTCACGAGCGCCATCGGCAAAATCTGCGTGGTAACCTCGCGATAGGGTGCAGCGATAATGAGCTCGATCAGTGGCTTGCCGATGACGTACAACCCGGCAATCGCTGGTGCGAGTGCCGCAATCAGCAGCACGCCGTTGTTGACGAGCTGCGCCTGCCCCGCAGCCATGCCCTGTTCGCGAGATTTCTTGACCGCCAGCGGAAACGCTGCCGCCGTCGTCAGCATCGATGCAAACGCTGCAGCCCGCAGCCCAAGCGCCCACCCAACCGTGATCAATCCGACCGCGGCAACGCCCTCGCGCCACTCGACTAAAAACCGCACCCCGTTATTGGCGACCCACACCAGCAGCCCGCCAAAAAACAGCGGCAGCCCATAGACCATGGCACCTTTGACGATATGCCAAGCCCCGTCATGAGGCCGCAGACTGAACCGCAGCCGGTAGGCCGCAAACCCCTGTGAGGCGGTCTGCGCAACTGCATAACCCGTCAGCACGGTTGCAGCCGTCGACGGCAACACCGCCACCATTGCCAGCGCAACAAAGAATCCTAACACCGGCCCCGCCGTCTGCAACACTGTATACGCGAGCGTATCGCCCTCGGCGCGAACGCGGTCCGCCAAATAAGCAACGAGCGACCGCGAAATCACGAACGCGAGTGACGCCGCCAGCAACGCCCCGCCCAGCCGTCCGCCCTGGCCGAGCGGAATAACGATCAGCGCCAGCCCCATCGCCATCGAAGAGCCAATCAGTACCGCCGTCTCGGTCGCATGAAACGCCGTCTTGTCGTCGGCATGTGCGTCGCTATCGAAGTAGCGCACGGTATAAAGCGAAAACCACATCAGCGCCGCCGCAAACGCCAGCTCCTGCGCCGCGCTGATCAGCGCAAACGAACCCATTTCCGCGGGTGCAAGATAGTGCGTCCAGGCAAACGCCGAGATCAGCTGAAAAATAGGGCCAAGCAGCTGGGCTGGCAGATACAACAGGGTTTGGCGTAGCAGCATAGACGTCCTGGTGATGCGAGCAGCAGGTTAGAAGCACTAAACCGTTCACATATCATGCCACGGCGTTGGACCGACCCTATCTCAGCGCCGCAGGTCGATTGCCGCAGGCTGAGCCTGTATGCCGCTCGCCGCCAAGCGCTCCAGCTCCCACATCAACGCGCCAACGCTGGCGCCGGCCACGGCGAGCCCAAAAACAGGGAATGCAACCGCCAATACCGCCGCCCCGATCAGCACAATATTGCACGCGCCAATCCGCAGCACGACCGCCGAATGGGATCCGACCGCTAGCGCTGCGCGCTGATAGGCATGGCTCCGGTGCGCCTCCCAAACCGTTTCGCCGCGCCACAACCGCCCAAGCAGGGTCAACGTCGCGTCCGTCAAATAATACAGCGGCAGGATAACGGCGGCGGCGAGCGACACGTTGGTGGCGATATACAACAATAGCCCGCCCATCAAAAATCCGAGTGGGATCGAGCCCACATCGCCAAGAAAAATCCGCGCCTTGTGCCAATTCCACACGAGGAACCCCGCACTCGCCCCCAGCACAGCAAGTGCCAGCCCATCGAGCGGCGACGAAACGCCCGCCCGCCACAACACCGCGAGCGTACCACTGGCAATCGTCATCGACTCGACGCCCGACAAGCCGTCGATGCCGTCCATGAAGTTATACAGATTGATGAACCACCCGAGCGCCAGCAGCGCGATCAACCGGTCCAGCCCGAACGCAAGCAGCCCGCCAAAAATCAACGTCTGCCCCGGAACCAAAACCAGCAACAGCCCCGCCGCCAACAGATGCGCGCCAAGACGCCACATAAACGCAATTTCCCGCCGGTCGTTGATCGCCGACATCACCGCTAGCGCAATCGCGCCTGGAATGAGCACCGAATACCACGCTGGCCACGGCCACATCACCAGCCCCGTTCCAAGTGCTGCAGCAATCACCGCCGCACCACCCCCCTGCGGCACCTGACCCGAATGCATCGTGCGATCATTCTCGACCGCCACCGCCTGCCGCGCCGTCAACCAATCGATCAAGCCGCGCGTGCCCACGGCCGACGCCACGAATGCAATGACAATGGTCAGGACGGCATGCACGCAACAAGTCCTTCCGTTGCCCTACCAAGTTGCCGCTTTACCCGCTCTCCCCCTGGAGGCCTTACCCCCACTCCCCCTGGGGGCTTTACCCCCTCTCCCCCTGGGGAGAGGGTTGGGGTGAGGGGTTTTGCCGGAATGCGTTAAACAGAAACGTCCCGCACCGCAGGCCGTGTCCCTGAACTGTCACGTGTCTTGCCCGGCACTCACCTCGGCAGCGTCGTCTTGCCCATCAGCGCCTTATCGATTGAATGCGCCGCCTGACGCCCTTCGCGGATGGCCCACACCACGAGCGATTGCCCGCGCCGCATGTCGCCGGCAACGAACACGTTCTTCTGGCTCGTGGCATAAGCCTTGTCGTCGGCCTTCACGTTGCCGCGCGCATCGATATCGAGGCCGAGGCCATCGGTGATCGGCGATACAAAGCCCATTGCGAGCAGCACGAGATCCGCCTTGATCTCAAATTCGCTGCCTGGAATTTCCTTGAACTTCTCGTCCACCTTTACGCATACGAGCTTGGTGACGCGCCCGTCCTTGCCTTCGAAGCGCTTGGTGTTGACCGAAAAGTCGCGCGCGGCGCCTTCCGCCTGGCTCGACGAGGTCCGCATCTTCAGCGGCCAGTTCGGCCACGTCAGATCCTTGTTTTCCTTGTCCGGCGGCATCGCCATGATTTCAAGCTGGGTGACGCTCAGTGCGCCCTGGCGGAAGCTGGTCCCGATACAGTCCGAGCCCGTATCGCCGCCGCCGATCACCACCACGTGGCGCCCCTTGGCGATCTCGCCGGTGGCTGAATTCGACACCGGCTCGCCCGACACGCGGCGGTTCTGCTGCGGCAGGAAATCCATCGCGAAATGAATGCCGCCAAGCGCGCGCCCCGGCACCGTCAGATCGCGCGGCTTTTCCGCCCCGCTGGCAAACAGCACGCTATCGAATTCGCGGATCAATTCAGCGACAGGCCGTCCGCCGGTCCCAATCGTCGAATTGCAATGGAACGTGACGCCCTCGCCTTCCATCTGCTTCACGCGGCGCTCGATCAGCGTCTTTTCCATTTTGAAGTCGGGAATGCCGTAGCGCAGCAGCCCGCCTGGATAGGCGTTGCGCTCGAACACATGCACGTCATGACCCGTCCGGCCCAACTGTTGTGCCGCGGCCAACCCGGCAGGGCCCGACCCGACGATGGCAACCTTTTTGCCGGTCTTGTGTGACGCCGGTTGCGGCTTGATCCAACCTTCGCTCCACGCGCGGTCGGCAATCGCTGCCTCGATCGTCTTGATCGTTACCGGCTTGTCGTCGATGTTGAGCGTGCAGGCCGCTTCACACGGCGCTGGGCAGATGCGGCCCGTCACTTCGGGAAAATTATTCGTCGAATGCAGGTTCGCCGACGCTTCCTTCCAATCGCCCGAATAGACGAGGTCGTTCCAGTCCGGGATCTGGTTATTGATCGGGCAGCCGGTATGACAAAATGGAATCCCGCAATTCATGCAGCGCGACGCCTGTTTCTTCAACTCGCCATCAGCGAGCGGAATCACGAACTCCTTGAAATGCTTCGTGCGCTCTTCAACCGGTGCATAGCCCCGGTCGTGGCGGTCAAATTCCATAAATCCCGTCGGCTTGCCCATCGTGGTCCAGTCTTTCAAATTTTCAGCAACACGCTGCTATAGCGCGCCCTTCGCCCGCCGTCACTGCTCCCGTATGGAGTAAATTCACGCAGGTTGGCTGGATTTGCGGCAACCGTTGACGTTCGAGCTAGGTGGATATACATTGTGCTAAAAAGTATATCCAGAGGTGTGCCGATGAAAGTCGCAAAATGGGGCAACAGCCTCGCCGTCCGTTTGCCTGCCGATATGATTGCTCGTCTTGGCCTCAAGGACGGAGACAAAATCAATGCTGCCGATATTTCCGGCGGAGTTATTCTCAAGCGGGTGCCGACACGCGAAGAAGCATTGCAGAATTTAAAGAGCATGCGGGGGCTCATCAAGTTGCCCGCTGGCTACAAGTACGACCGCGAAGAAGCAAACCGGCGCGGCGGCAATGACGAAGACTGACGTCTTTCTCGACACAAACATTCTCATTTACGCGTTTTCGGATGACGTTTTAAAAGCGCCAAAGTCTGCCGCGCTATTGGAAAGCGGCGGCATCATCAGCGTTCAGGTCTTGAATGAATTTGCATCGGCTTCCCGAGGCAAGCACAAGCAACCCTGGCCGCAACTTCAAAGTTCGATAGCGACGATCCGGGCGCTCGTCGTCGTCGTACCGCTCACGACTGATACCCACGACTTCGGCCTCTATATCGCCGAGCGTTATCAATTGAGCATCTACGACTCGATGATCGTCGCCGCCGCTCAGCTTGCAGGATGCAAAACCCTCTACAGCGAAGACATGCACGACGGCCTCGTCATCGACGGCTTGAAGATCGTCAATCCGTACAGCACGTGAGCGAGGTTCGGCTTTATCGACCCACACCAAAGCTGATTGTTGGTCAGTTTCTGACGCCATTGCTTCCATGAGGTCAAGAATATTCTGCCGGTCCATGATGCCTGAAATGCCACTTGCCCCAGTTCAAAGCGCCGCTTCCTTTCTTCTCCCCCGGGGGAGAAGATGCCCGTCGTTGCGAAGCATCGCTTCGCGATGACGGGCAGATGAGGGGTGCCTTCTCTTTTTGTCGGCCCAAGTCCCCCACCCCGGCCCTCCCCACAAGGGCTACGGGATTCACACATCTGCGTCGCAAGTGGAATTGGCTGGCTGCGCCTGCGGCGGAGTGACTCAGGGGGTAGGTCGCGGCTGGCGATTGTGATTCATGGAGGAAAACTCGATTCGGGGGTGCACCGTGGCGACAGACATTCGATT
>JANOVN010000466.1:0-25693 GCA_031417455.1 Hyphomicrobiaceae bacterium
TGAATCATGATGTCGCCGCCAACTTCCTTCCGGCCATCCTTGCCGGCCATCTGCCGATCAAAGGCGTTTGGATAGTTGACGCGGAGAGATACATGATAGGCGCTGTTGGGATTGAGAAACGCAATGGCGTAGATGCCCTCCGGCACCTGCTTGTCGCCCTGGCGCAGTTTGGGGCCCGCGCCGCCGCTCGCGGCTAAAACACGGTAGCGGTGGATCAGCGTCCAGGCACCGCCACTGGGGCGGGCGTGCAGTTCAAGAACTTTCTCGTCTTTGATGGCGATGAGGGTGACCTCAGCGGGCGGCCAAACGGCGTTGGCGGTCTCGAATTTGGCACCCAAACGAAGCGTCGCCGTTGGTGAAATCTCGGCCAGTCGCGTTTTCAGGGTGTAGGTCCGCAGCGGATGGCCAGGTCTCACGTTCTGCGAGGGCAGCCGGGGGGAGGGCAGCAGCGTGAAGCGCCAACTCGACGGCAACGGGGCTGTCTCTGGACGGATGCGCGTCGACCACGACCCTTCGCCGTCAGTCTCGGGTATGATTGCCGGTTTAAGTTGCGGGTCGGCAGCTGCTTGATGCGAGGGTGCAACTGCTCGGGAGCCGATCAAGACTCCGGGCCGCACGAAAGCCAGGCGATTGGTCTGCGGGTTGGCGTTTGCGGCCGCGCGTACTTCGATGGTCGCGGTTTCAATCATGCTCAAGCGCAAGAGCGCAAACAGGACCGCAACGCCAACGAGAGCTAGCGCTGAATTCAAGACCAGGGGTGTGAAGTGACGGCTTGGTTTCATTGTTGTCCCAGGAAAACTTGCCGCAAGCGCACGCCGCGTCGTGCATCATGACTGATTCGCTAGGTGTTGAGGTGGCGTCTGGGAAGACAAGCCGTTCAAAACACAAGCAGGAATGGCAAGCCCGCGATCCCTGCGGCGATGGCTAGGGTCTGCATGAGAGGGCTTGATTTTGGGGGAGCCAGCGCTCAGATTCACTCTATGAACGTGGAGATATGACAATGCATCGAATTGCCATCGGGGTTTTCAGTCTGTGTCTTCTGGCTATGGCCGGGCCTTTGGCGGCCAGAGGCTTGGCTGAAGCTGGCGAATTGGAACACGCACGCGCCAATGCTCGGGCAGGTGGTCCGATCAGCTCGCGTGACAGCGAGCTCCTGGAGCGGCATGGCTGCCTGAGTGGGACCAACAGTGCTTTTTGCAAGAAACTGGTGCGTCAGCGCTGGCAGGAGCCAGACAGGCAGCGCTTGCGCAGATAGTTGATCTCAGTGTGAGTTGGGCAGCGTTGGGGCCGTTGAGCGCTGCCAGCGCTATTGGCGATGTCTGTCGGCCATTTCGGCTCGGACAGCTTCGCAACCGCGCCTTTGTGCCTGAAAATCATCTTTCTGATCGCTTCCGCAAAACCGTTTGGCCGAATTCTGCGTTTTGAGCACGTTGGAAACCAGATTGTGAAAATGGCTCTGTTGCGCCGTTTCCAAATCTTGTTCCATTACAGCTTGGAGATGCGCGTTGGGTTTGAGGGACGAAGGGGGGCGGCGGCTTGAGGTCGCGGTCGTGGGGTCTGGAATATCCGGGCTGGCTGCTGCTTGGCTGTTGGCTCGGGCGCATACGGTTACCGTTTACGAAAGGGACGACCGGATCGGCGGTCACTCACGAACGGTGGATGTTGAGACCGGCGGCGTGCACGTGGCGGTCGATACAGGCTTCATCGTTTATAACGAACCGGCCTACCCCAATCTGACGGCACTGTTTGGCGTGCTTGGCGTTGCAACTGCTGCCACGGATATGTCGTTTGCCGTATCGCTCGACGGCGGCTGTTTTGAATATGCAGGCTCCGATTTCGCGGGGTTGTTGGCCCAGCCGAGCAACCTGATCAAACCGCGTTTTTGGGCTATGCTGCGCGACATCAGACGCTTTTACCGCAACGCCGAGCGCGATGTTGCGCAAATGGGCGAGATGGATCTCGATACCTACCTTGATCGCGAGGGCTACAGCCAAGGGTTTCGGGACGATCACCTTTATCCGATGGCAGCCGCGATCTGGTCCACACCGGCGATGGACGTTGGCCGCTATCCTGCGGCGTCATTCGTCAGCTTCTGCGCCAACCACGGGCTGCTGCAAATATCGGGTCGCCCGGTCTGGCGCACGGTGCGTGGCGGCAGCCGGGAATATGTCAAGCGTCTGTCCGCGCCCTTTGCGGCAGGGATTTGCAAGTCGACGCCGGTGGTATCGGTTCAGCGCGATACTGACGGCGTGGTGATCGTGGATGGGCGCGGTGGGAGGCGCCGGTTCGATGCCGTCGTCATGGCCTGCCATGGGGACACAGCGTTGCGCCTACTAGCGGACCCTAGCGTGGAAGAGCGGCGGCTTCTGGGGGCGATTGGCTATACGCGCAACGAGGCGGTCCTGCACTGCGACGCAAGCTTCATGCCGAAGCGGCGCGCCGCATGGGCGAGCTGGAATTATACCGGTGGTCCGCGCGACGACCCGCGACGGCTTTCAGTGACATACTGGATGAACCGGCTCCAGCCGTTAGGCGACGCGCCGCCATTATTCGTCACGCTCAATCCAGCGCGCGAACCTCGTCGTGGGAGCGTGCTGCGCACCGATATCTACGAGCATCCTATTTTCGATGTGCAAACCTTGCGGGCTCAGAGGGAACTCTGGTCGTTGCAGGGGCGGCAAAATACTTGGTTTTGCGGAGCCTATTTCGGTTCCGGTTTCCATGAAGACGGTCTGCAAGCCGGGCTTGCCGTGGCCGAGGACCTAGGCGGGTGCAAGCGCCCGTGGGTCATGCCAAACGACAGCGCCCGGATTTACCGCACGCGCGTCGAGCCGCCGCACTTCCAGGCGGCGGAGGTGCTGCCGTGACCTGTGCTCAAATGTCGGCGCTCTATCCTGGTCATGTGGTTCATCTCAGGCGGCGGCCGCATGTTCATAAGCTTGGCTACAAGATTTATTCCCTCCTGCTCGATCTCGACGAACTTGAGACCTTGGACGCCAAGCTGCGCTGGTTTTCGCTCGACCGGTTCAATCTGTTTTCGTTTTATAGACGGGATCGAGGCGATGGCAGCGGACGCGATCTGCGGGTCCAGGTCGAGGCTGCCATGACGGCGGCTGGACTGGTGCCTGACGGGGGGCCGATCCGCCTGCTCACCATGCCACGCGTGCTCGGATGGGGCTTCAATCCGCTGAGCGTGTTCTTTTGTCACAAACGCTGCGGCACGCTGACGGCGATCCTTTGGGAGGTCGACAATACGTTCGGCGAGCGCCACGGCTATCTGATCCCAGTGGATGAGGCGACCGGCAGCACGATCCACCAAGCCTGCGCCAAGAGGCTCTACGTCTCGCCGTTCATGGACATGAACCTGCGCTATGACTTCAAGGTGCGTCCGCCGGGGGAAAAACTAGTGATCGGCATCGATGTCAGCGACGATGCGGGGTTGCTGTTCATCGCCCGCCATGTCGCGGACCGGGTGGATTTGACCGACGCGGCGCTGTTGCGCGCGTTCTTCTTGCTGCCGCTGCTGACGCTTCGCGTCGTAGGCGGCATTCACTGGGAAGCTCTCAAGATCTGGTTCAAGGGCGTCCGGCTACGTGACCGCCCGCCTCCGCCGGAGTTGCCGGTTTCCATCATCTCCCCGATCTGCCCTCAACGAAAGCAGCTGTCCTCATGAGCCACCAAGACGAAGGAACCTTGGGCCGGGCGCAGATTTGTGCGCCACCGCAGCCCCAAGTGGAGAGTTTTGGCGCGCGCGTGTTGCGCCAGCTCTTGAGCCGGTTGCAGTACGGATCGCTTCGGGTTGTTTTGCCGTCGGGTCAGGAACTGCAAGCCAACGGGTACGAGCCTGGACCGCACGCTGCGGTTCAATTTCGCCGCTGGAGGGCCGTGCGCCGCCTCGTGCTGGGCGGCGATCTGGGTTTTGCGGAAAGCTGGATCGACGGCGACTGGACGAGTCCAGACCTCACTGCAGTTATCCAGCTTGGCACGCGCAATTCAACGCCTTTGGCCAGCGCGCTCAACGGCTCGCGGACCTGGCGGTTCGCCAACCGCGCGCGCCACGTGATGAACGCCAACACCCGGCGCGGCAGCCGACGCAACATTGAAGCACACTACGATCTGGGCAACGATTTCTACCGGCTGTGGTTAGATCCATCCATGCTCTATTCCTCGGCGCTATGGCGTGACGGCGCGCTCAATCTTGAACAAGCTCAGCGCCGTAAGCTGGACCGCATCTGCGAACTGTTGCGCCTTGAGGGCGGCGAGCGCGTGCTTGAAATCGGCGTCGGCTGGGGCGCACTCGCGGTGCGACTGGCAAGCCGACACGACGCCCACGTCACCGGACTAACCCTTTCGCCCGCGCAGTTGCGTTGGGCGAACGGATTGGCCGTTGAACACGAAGTTTCGTCCCGCGTCGACCTTCGCCACCAGGACTATCGCGATGTCCAAGGGCAATTCGATCGCATCGTTTCCATTGAAATGTTCGAAGCCGTTGGCGAGGCGTATTGGGGCGCGTATTTTGCAACCATCGCCCGTTGCCTCAAGCCCGGCGGCATTGCCGTCCTGCAAGTCATCTCCATTGCCGAGGACCGCTACGAAGGCTATCGCCACGGCACCGACTTCATACAAAAGCACGTCTTTCCGGGCGGGTTCCTGCCCTCAAAAAACGCGCTGGAGAGGGAAGTCGAAGGTGCGGGTTTGGTGATCGCCGCCAGCGATCATTTCGGTCAATGCTATGCGCAAACGCTCAGCGAGTGGCGGCGGCGCTTCCACACCCATTGGCCAGAGATTTCCCAACAGGGTTTCGATGACCGGTTCAGGCGGCTTTGGGATTACTACCTTTGCTATTGCGAGGCAGGCTTCCGCGAGGGGGCAGTCGATGTCGGGCTCTATACGATTGAACACGCGCCTGCGGGTTGAATTGACCCACTTTGCACTCAGAGATCTTTGCTCAGATTGGGATCACGCTGCATGAAAATTTATCTCGTCGCCTACGGCGCTACGCTCCTGGCGTTTCTTGTGTTGGATTTCATTTGGTTGAGCCGCATGTCGGAACTGCTGTACCGGCCCGTCATGGGCGACATGGTGCTTGAGACGTTTCGCCTGCCGCCCGCTTTGGTGTTCTACCTGGGGTACGCGGCCGGACTTGTGATCCTTGCGGTCCATCCAGCGCTCGTTTTGGGCGACTGGAAAATCGCACTCGTTCATGGTGCGATAGCGGGTTTGATGGCCTACGGCACTTACGATCTGACCAATCAGGCCACTCTGAAGAACTGGTCGACACTGCTGACGGTGACGGACCTCACCTGGGGGACGGCACTTTCCGCCGCGGCCTCGGTCGCTGGATATTTCGCGGCGACCTCCTTTGGCCGGTAACTGGCGATAGTGGCCAAAGCTATGGTCTGCGGCATGGTGCTGACGGATCGGCTCGATCTTGGTTTCGTAAAACCTCATGAAATCTGCTCTGACAGGCTTTAAGGTCGGGAAGCCATTTCCCGAGAGGCTTTCCCGTGCAGATCAAGGATCATGTTTTTATTGTCACCGGCGGCGGCTCTGGGCTGGGGGCTGCCTGTGTGCGCAAGATCGTTGCGGAGGGCGGCAAGGCCGTCATCGCCGATATCGACTTGGCGGCGGGGGCAGCTCTTGCTGATGAGCTGGGGCCATCGGCGAGGGCGATCTTGGTCGATGTGACGAGCGGGGAAGATGCCGAGGCGGCGGTAGCGTATTCCAAGACAGCGTTCGGCGGAGTGCACGGGCTCGTGTGTTGCGCGGGGGTGGTCATCGGTGAAAAAATCGCCGGGCGGGATAAGCCGCATGCTTTAGAGAGTTTTGCACGCGTGGTCGCAGTCAACCTGATCGGCGTGTTCAACATGATGCGGGTGGCGGGGTTTGCGATGGCTGCAAACAGCCCCAGTGCCGACGGCGAGCGCGGCGTCATTATCAATACATCGTCGATTGCCGCCTTTGATGGCCAGATCGGGCAAGCGGCGTATGCGGCTTCGAAGGCGGGTGTGGCGGGGTTGACGCTGCCGGCAGCGCGAGAGTTGGCCCGCGTTGGGATCCGCGTCATGACGATTGCGCCCGGCCTTTTCGAAACGCCGATGATGGGGGGCTTAGCCCCAGAGGTTCAGGACGAGTTGGGACGGTCGGTGCCGTTTCCGCAGCGGCTGGGGCGGCCAAGCGAATTTGCCGAACTCGTTTGCCATATCATCGCAAATCCGATGCTCAACGGCGAGGTCATCCGGCTTGATGGTGCGCTGCGGATGGCACCGAAGTAGCGTTGCGTGAAGTGTCGAGGAGTTGGGCCGATGTCAGCTGATCCCATTGTAATCGTAGGTGCCAGCCGGACGCCGATGGGCGGGCTGCAGGGTGATTTCAAGACCATGACTGCGCCGCAGCTTGGGGCTGCGGCGATTGAGGGATGTTTAAGAGGCGCGCGCGTTGCGCCGGACGGGGTCGATGAGGTGTTGATGGGCTGCGTTCTACCGGCTGGATTGGGGCAGGCACCGGCGCGGCAAGCAGCCCTTGCAGCAGGGCTGCCACGCACGACGCCATGTACGACGGTCAACAAGATGTGCGGCTCGGGCATGAAGACGGTCATGATGGGTCACGACATGATCATGGCGGGTAGCGCCCAGGTGGTGTTGGCTGGCGGCATGGAAAGCATGTCGAATGCACCGTATCTGCTGGACCGGGCGCGCGCGGGCTACCGGATCGGCCACGGACGGGTGCTGGATCATATGTTTTTGGATGGCCTCGAAGACGCATACGACAAAGGGCGTCTGATGGGGACGTTCGCCGAGGATTGTGCGCAGACGTTCGGCTTCACGCGATCCCAGCAGGACGACTTTGCGATAGCTTCGCTGAGGAGGGCGCAGGCGGCGCAGGCCGAGGGGCGGTTTGCCAACGAGATCACTCCCGTAGCGGTGACAGAGGGGCGCGACACCCGCATTATCACCGCCGACGAGCAGCCGCCAAAGGCGCGGATCGATAAGATCGCGTCACTCAAACCGGTGTTCCGTGAAGGCGGGACCGTGACGGCGGCGAATTCGAGTTCGATTTCGGATGGCGCGGCAGCGCTCGTTGTGATGCGGCGGTCGCAGGCCGACCGGCTCGGCGTTAAAGCGCGCGCGGTGATCATTGGGCACGCTTCGTATGCGGATGCGCCGGGGATGTATCCGACAGCGCCGATCTTTGCCGCGCGCAAGCTGATCGAGCGGATCGGGTGGACATCGAAGTCGGTCGATCTTTACGAGGTCAATGAGGCGTTTGCAGTCGTTGCCATGGTGGCCATGCGGGAACTCGCCATTCCCCATGAGAAGATCAATGTGCATGGCGGGGCGTGCGCACTTGGGCATCCAATCGGGGCATCAGGTGCACGCATTCTAGTGACGCTGCTTAATGCGCTTGAGAGCCATGGGCTGAAGCGGGGGCTTGCCGCGATCTGCATCGGCGGGGGCGAGGCAACCGCGATGGCGATCGAGCGCGTTGAATGAGCGGCCCTGCGCAGTGACTAAAGAATGTGCGATGCGCGCGTACGAACATCGTGGCCGCAATGCCGATGCGCTATATCGGTTCAATAGTATCGCTAGGGTCCTTCCATACCGGCCAAGAGGTCATTGATGCCTGAACATGACAGCGCTCCGGCGTTTGCTTTGAATTCCGACCAGATTGCAATCCGCGACATGGCTCGGGCATTCGCAGCCGACAGGCTTGCGCCGCATGCCGTCGAATGGGATGGGCAGAAGCATTTCCCAGTCGCGGAACTGCGGGAAGCAGCGCAACTGGGCATGGGGGGAATTTACATCCGCGACGACGTGGGCGGGTCGGGTCTGTCGCGGTTTGATGCGGCGCTGATCTTCGAGGCGCTGGCGCAGGGATGCCCGACGGTTGCCGCGTATATTTCGATCCACAACATGGTGGCATGGGTCATCGATGCTTATGGGTCGGCGGAGCAGCGGGCGCGGTGGATCCCATCGTTGTGCAGGATGGACAAGTTGGCGAGTTATTGTCTGACCGAGCCGAATGCAGGGTCGGACGCGGCGGCGCTGAAAACACAGGCCAAACTCGATGGCGATCATTACGTCCTCAATGGGCAGAAGCAGTTCATTTCAGGTGCTGGCAACCCGGACGATTTCTATATCGTGATGGCGCGCACCGGAGGCGCGGGTCCGCGCGGAATATCGGCGTTCGTCGTCGAAGGCGGGACGCCTGGCCTGTCGTTTGGGGCGAACGAACGCAAGATGGGATGGAACGCGCAACCGACGCGCGCGGTCAACTTCGACAATTGCCGGGTCCCGGTTGGAAACCGGATCGGCGAAGAAGGGGCCGGGTTCAGGATCGCGATGGCGGCACTCGATGGAGGGCGGCTCAACATAACGGCCTGTTCCATCGGCGGGGCGCAGGCAGCGCTCGATAGGTCCATCGCGTACATGCGGGAACGGACTGCGTTCGGCAAGAGGCTCGACGAGTTTCAGGCGTTGCAGTTTAAGGTTGCGGATATGGCGATTGAATTGGAGGCGGCACGGTCGTTGTTGTGGCGCGCGGCAGCAGCACTTGATCGCAAGGACGCGGACGCGACGCAGCTGTGCGCGATGGCCAAGCGTTTTGGCACCGACATCGGCTTCACGGTTGCCAATGAGGCGCTTCAGTTGCACGGCGGATACGGGTATTTGACCGAGTACGGGATCGAGAAGATCGTGCGCGATTTGCGGGTGCATCAAATCCTCGAAGGGACCAACGAGGTGATGCGCATGATCGTGGCACGCGGGCTGCTGGGGAAATAGCGCGCGGTTATCCTGAGACGAACCTCATTGGGCTTAAGGTTTCATCGAACGCAAGCGGACAGCGCGGTCTTGAATTTGCCATCCTGTGTTGACGTTCTGCGGCAACAACGAAGAGATCGGGCCGATTATTCCGCCCCGCACTTCAGAGTGGCGATTTCTCAATACTTTTGTGCCGATCAACGGCTGTGCCGAAAATTTTTGGAATAACTCAGCGGATCGGGACGTTGTTCGTCAACCGCGTTTGCGTTTGGGTCGCCGCAACAGGGACCTCGACGAGAAAGAAGGGGCTATGCGTGGTATGGGGGCAAGACTGAGCCGAGCGGCCGTGATCCTCACAGCCGTCGCGAGCACGCTTGTCTTGATGGTAACTCTGTGTGTTGAGGTTGCGAGCGCAAAAGACAAGGACAAGGATCGTGGCAAGTCGAAGCCCGACGCATTTGAGCAACTGAAGGCCCAAACGAATTTCGATCAAAAGTCTGAGCAGAAGGTCGAGCAGAAGGTCGAGCAGAAGAGAGACTCCGATTCCGACGAGCGTTCGAAGTCAGCAGCCGATAAGGGTCAAGACAATTCCGATAAAGGCGACAAGCCGGGAAAAAACTCAGACAAGAACGGCAAGGACACCGCCGATTCGTCCGACGAAGGCAAAGACGGGTCGCCGAAAACAAGCAAGCGCGACGGCGGCGGAAAGTCAGCCAGCCGCGATAAAGCGAATGACGATGGTCCTCCCCGGACGGTCGAGGAGTGGTTCAAAGGATTGGCCCAGCCAAAGCAACCCGAGGCGGAGCCCGGCCAGGCAATAAAGCCGGGGCAACAGGCCCAGCCGGTACAATCGGGTAAACCGGTGCAGCCGGTGCAGAATGTCGAAAAGGCGGAAAAGGCCGATAAGGCGTCGCCGCCCAAGCCCGCCACAAGCATCGTGCGAGACCGTCCGCTGGCGCTCGATGCTGTGCGGGCGGAGGTACTGGCAAACAATCTCCCCAAGGAGTCGCTCAAGCTCGCTCTTGAGCAGGGATTTGCCTTGAACGGCAAGTCGACACTTCTGCAGATGGATAAAACCTATACGAAGCTTAGTGCGCCGATCGGGATGAGCGCCAAAGAGGCGACTGAGTTTCTGGCGCAATTGCTTCCGGGACAAGATATCGGGGCAAACGAGGCCTACCGGATTTATAAGACAGCCACTTCAGTTGGGGTGAAGCCCGCTGCGATAGAGATGCTGCCGCCGCCGGTACCGATGGCGACGACATGCGGCACAGATCGATGCTTTGCGCAGACGCTCATCGGATGGCGGCCGCAGTTACAAGCGTGCGCCAAGTCTGTGCGGATCGGGGTGATCGATACCGGTATCGATCAAAGCCATCCAGCGTTCAAGACGCGGCGGATCGAGGCTCGGCAGGAGCCCAAGGGGCGAGCGCTGCTCAAGCGTACGGTGGCGCCCAAATGGCATGGCACGGGCGTGCTCGCATTACTGGCAGGGGACCCGCACAGCAATACACCCGGGCTCATTTCCGACGCCAGTTTCTACGTCGCCGATGTGTTTTACGCCGATGGCGACGGGTTGCCAGTGAGCGATACCGCCAGCATTCTCGAAGCGCTGAATTGGCTCGCGGCGAAACAGGTCAACATCGTCAATATGAGCCTGACTGGTCCCCATGATGCTTTGCTAAAGACCGCGATTGAGGATTTGTCGCGGAAGGGAATGATCTTTGTAGCAGCGGTCGGCAACGATGGACCAGCTGCGCCACCGACCTATCCATCCGCCTATCCGCCAGTCGTCGCGGTCAGTGCAATCAACAAAGACTATTCCAGCTACCGGTATGCCAATCGAGGCGATCATGTCGATCTAGCAACTCCGGGCGTCGACATCTGGACGGCCATGCCCGATGCCCAAGGAGCCTATCACTCCGGAACGTCGTTTGCCGTTCCTTATGCCACCGCGATGCTCGCGTCGGTGTTCAGTGGTCTTACGACAAAAACGAAGGCGGAGGCACTTGCGAAGCTTTCGTATGTCGACTTGGGCGTGCCTGGCCGAGATCCGGTCTATGGGCGGGGCCTCGCAATCGCGCCCTACGGGTGCGAAATGGGGCCAGGCACGCCGCTGAAACTTGCGCCGCAACCCAGCACGGTCAGCGTCACAACGGTGAAGAATTAGGGTGTTCCCGGAGAGAGTTGGGAGGGCTTGACGGCGTTTAGCACACGCACAAAGCATGCCTATTGCGTTGTTTCCGCGACGCGTTGAACGGCCGAATTCTTATTCTTGTGCAAGAGGTCCCGGATCGGCCCCGCACGCTGTCGCGCGATGCCGTCTGGGGAAACAGTGGGTGGAGAATTCGTGTCGCGGTCGAGGGCATGTCCGGAATGCCCTGCAGGTACAATGGCATCCGGCAACGAGCAAAATCGGCAACCCGACAGCCGTGGGCTTGCCTGCCCTCGGGCTCGACCCGATGGACCAGGTCTCGCGAGCCGCAAACGGTGAATTTTAAGCCTGGAACTGCTGGATGGTCGCCGCCCCCGAGCGACGCTCGGCCCTTGGCCGAGACGGGCGACCATGGGGTAAAAATGGTACGTGCGGCTAGAGCTGGGTCATCAGGATTTGGTTTGCTCAGTGGTGGGATTGCTCAATCGTGTTTGGGCTTGGCGATCTCGTATGCGGCTTCTTGTTGCGGTGTGGCTTCGCGCTGGTTTTGGGCGCGCCAGGTTTCGTAGGGCATGCCGTAGATGAGTTCGCGGGCGGCATCCTTGGAGATTGCGATGCCATGGTCCTTGGCTGCGTCTTGATACCAGTTGGCGAGGCAGTTCCGGCAGAAGCCCGCCAAGTTCATCATGTCGATATTCTGGGCGTCGTTGCGGGTGCGCAGGTGGGCGACGAGGCGGCGGAAGGCTGCGGCTTCGAGTTCGGTCGCGGTTGCGGGCGTGAGTGTTGGTGTGGGCTCGGTCATCGTTTTCCTCGGGTCATGGGTTCGATTTGCCAGATATCGCTATGGGAGCCGTAATGCTCAACGGTTTGCATGGAAGATTTAGGGTCGGGGTTGGCGAGCAGGCTTGTAATGATAGAGGCGAGGCGGTCGCTCCATTCGTCCTGGCCCGCCCGCGTCGAGATCAGGTCCTGGCGGACTTCGACCAGGGCGTTGGCAAGGCCGCGCTGCGTGGCATGTTTCCAGAGCGTATCGCCCTCGAGGATGCCGCTATAGGGCTCGTTATCGCCGACGACCAGGGTGCGGTCTAAACGAAGCGCTTCAATCAAGGGCCGCGCGAGGCGGGGGTCTTTGTCCCACAATATCCCAGCGTGCCACGGACGGGGCGCGCCTCTCCAGATGGGGGTGAAACTGTGCATCGACACGATGACGGGGACGATGCCGGTGCGCAGGCAGTCGTCGAGAACCGCGGCGATGGCGTTGTGATAGGGGGCGTAAAAGCGGTTGATCCGGTGCGTGCGCTCAGCGGCGTCGAGGTGGCGGTTACCGGCGATGACCGCGCCGTCGGAAATGCGCATGACCAAGGTCGGGTCGTCTTCGCCGCGATTGGGGTCGATCAGCAGGCGGGAAAAGCGCGAGAGGACGGCGGGTGCGCCAAGGCGGGCGGCGACGCCCAGCGTGACGGCTTGCGCACCGATGTCATAGGCGATGTGACGGCTAAGTTCGCCAGGGTGGAGGCCTAACGTGCCGTATTGTGGTGGCAGATCGTTGGTCGCGTGATCGCACAGCACGACAACGCCGCAGGCCGCGTTGCCGCCGACGACGGTGACCGCTTCGGTTTGCTGGCTTTCAATCGTTGCTGATGAGACCGGCAGACGAATATCCATGTCCGTATATGGACTGCCCTTACTAGGCTCGGCAAGGGCTGGCGGACGCTTGACGGCGTGGCCTCCTTCCCGCAATGGATATTCTACCAAAGGATAAGCTCTCGTCCCAAAGGCCCACGATGCCGTCAAACAGCGCCCCTGCCTCGACCACCGCCACATCCGAAGCCACCATGCGCGCCCTGTTGATGTCGCTTTACACGGCGGCATGGTCGACGGCGCATCCCCGAACGTGCGTGCCGCCGCATTTGCCGCAAGTGCCCAAGGGCGGGCGGATTATCATTATTGGTGCTGGCAAGGCGTCGGCGGCGATGGTGCAGGCAACGGAAGCGCACTACATCGCGAACGGTCAGCAGCCTCACGTCGGCGGATTTGTGACGACGCGGCATGGGTTTGGGTTGCCGACGACGTTTATCGACATCATCGAGGCTGGGCACCCGGTTCCGGACGCGAACTCGATTTCGGGCGCTGCGCGGGCGATTGAAGCGGCCAAGGCCGCCGGGCCAAACGATCTGGTACTGGTGCTGCTATCGGGCGGGGCATCCGCCCTGTGGGCGGCTCCCGTCGCGGGCGTGTCATTTGAGGCGAAGCAGCGCCTGACCAAGCAACTGCTGCGCTCGGGGGCGCCGATTTCGGACATGAACTGCGTGCGCAAGCATCTGTCGCGGATCAAGGGCGGCAAGCTTGCGGCGGCGGCCTATCCGGCTCGGCTGTTGACACTCGCGATTTCCGACGTTCCCGGCGATCATCCCGATGAGATCGGGTCGGGGCCAACCGTCGGCGACCGCTCGACGCTAGCGGATGCGCGGGCGGTGCTGGCCAAATGGGGCATTACGCCGGAGCCCGAAATTGCGGCAGCACTCAACGATCCGGCAAACGAAACCGTCAAACCGGGCGATCCACGGCTGGCGCAATCGTCCTACAGGATTGTTGCGGCCCCCAAGGCGTCGATCCAGGCGGCGGCAGCGATGGCAACAGCTGCGGGATATCGCGTCTTGATGCTCGGTGACAGCTTGGAAGGCGAAGCGCGCGACGTCGCAGCCGAGCATGGCAAGATGGCGTTGGGCTATCACACAGCCGGCGAGCGAGTCGCGATCATGTCGGGGGGGGAATTAACGGTCACCGTGCGCGGCAACGGCTCGGGCGGCCCCAACCAGGAATACGCGCTCAGCCTCGTGGCGAACCTTGGAGCGTCGCCTGGAATTGCTGCACTGGCGGGCGACACGGACGGTACCGACGGAGGCGCTGGCAGTGCGAGCGACCCGGCGGGCGCGTTTGTTTTGCCATCGACCCTCGCCAGGGCAACGGCCTTAAACCTCAATCCTGCCACCTTCCTTGCCAACAACGATTCAACGGCTTTCTTCCGGCAGGTCGATGGCCTAATCTTGTGCGGCCCGACCCAGACCAACGTCAACGATTTCCGCGTCATTCTGGTCGATCCGTGACGGCACGAACGATGAGACCAGAGAGCCCCGCTTGACCTTCCCCAACGCCTTGTCCGCACTTTCCCTGGCACTGGCTTTTGCCGCGTCCGCGACGGCTGCACGGGCTGAACTCAAACTCTGCAACGCCACCCCAAGCCGCGTCGGCGTTTCCATCGGCTATCAGGACCCGCAAGGCTGGGCAACCGAGGGCTGGTGGAATATCGCCGCGCAGACGTGCGAGACGCTGCTCAAGGGTGCGGTGCCAAGCCGCTTCGTGTACGTTCACGCCGTCGATTATGATCGTGGCGGCGAGTGGACCGGCACCAACTTCATGTGCACGGGTGAAAAGTCGTTCGCGATCCGTGGCGTGCAGGATTGCCCCAAGCGCGGGCACGCGCGCGCGGGGTTTTTCGAAGTCGACACGGGCGAAGCCAAGGAATGGACCATCCGGCTCACCGATCCAGACGATGCAAGCGGCAAGACCAAATGATCGTCGCAGCGCGGGTGTTCGCGCTGCAGTAAAGTGGTATGAACCAATCTTCATTTCAGTAAGGCAAGGCGGGCAAGACATGAGACGCAATCGTAAGGTCAAGATCGTCGCGACGCTGGGACCTGCGTCTTCCAGCCCGGAGATGCTCGACAAACTCGTTCATACCGGCGTCGATGTGTTTCGCATCAACATGAGCCACTCCAGTCACGATATGGCGCGCGATCTCCATGCCGCCGTGCGTTTTTGCGAGCACAAGAACCGGCATCCGATTGGTATCCTTTACGATCTCCAGGGACCGAAGTTCCGGCTTGGCGAGTTTGCCGGCGGGCGCGCGTTCGTCAAAGAAGGCGAGACGTTCTGCTTTGACCGCACGGAAACGGCTGGTTCGTCAGAGCGCGTATTCCTGCCTCACAGCCAAATTTTCGATGCGGTGGAAGGCGGGCATTACCTGCTGCTCGACGACGGCAAAATCCGCATGCAGGTGCTTGAAAACAAGGCCGGGCGGATTGCGGCAAAGGTCGTGGTCGGCGGTGCGTTGGCGTCGCGCAAGGGGATCAGTCTGCCCGATACGATGCTGGCTGTTGGGCCGCTGACCGAAAAGGACGAGGCCGATCTCGCCTACGGGCTTGAACTGGGCGTCGATTGGATTGCGCTGTCGTTCGTGCAGCGCGGGGAAGATGTGGCGGACGTGCAAAAGCGGGTCGCTGGCCGGTCGGCCATCATGTCGAAGATCGAAAAGCCGTCGGCAATTACGGACCTTGCGGCAGTGATCGCGGCGTCCGATGGCGTGATGGTCGCGCGTGGCGATCTTGGCGTTGAGATGCCCGTCGAGAAGGTGCCGGGCTTACAAAAGCAGATCACGCGGATGAGCCGCGCAGCGGGTAAGCCGGTCGTGGTTGCGACGCAGATGCTGGAAAGCATGATCTCATCGCCCGTGCCGACGCGCGCGGAGGTCTCCGACGTGGCGACTGCCGTGTTCGACGGGGCGGATGCGGTGATGTTGTCGGCTGAATCTGCGGTTGGGCAGTATCCGAACGAAGCAATTGCCATGATGGACCGGATCGCCATCGAGGTTGAAGCCGATCCGAGTTATGACGCGATCGTTCACGCCACCAAGACCGACCCGGTTGCATCGGGTCCGGGCGCGATTGCAGCGGCCGTGCGCGCGGTCGGACAGACCGTCGATCTGGCGGCGATCTTTTGTTACACAGCGACCGGCTCCACCGCGCTGCGCGTGGCGCGGGAACGTCCCGGCCTGCCAGTCATCGGGCTGACGCCGGTGCCGGAAACAGCGCGGCGGATGGCATGCGTGTGGGGGATCCAGTCGATCCTGACGAACGACCCGCAGGACTTGTCGGACATGGTCAATAAGGCCTGCCGGATTGCGTTCGATGAAGGCTTTGCCAAGGCTGGCGAAGGGATCTTGATTACGGCCGGTGTGCCGCTGGGATCGCCGGGCGCGACGAACATGATCCGCATTGCGTATCTAGACGATAAGGGCGGACCGATCGCGGGGTGATGGTCCGTTCGCAGCTTTGCTGCGATGTGGGGCCAGTCTCGCACTCCGTTTCGATGAAGAGTATCGCTCCGCGTTGACGACGCGCATCCGTAAGCCCGATTTTCACTCCATGGTCGCCCGTGTCGGCCAAGGCCGAGCTAGGCTCGGGGTTGGCGACCATCCAGGAGTTCAAGGCTCAGAATTCCCCTCCCACTGGTGTCCCGGACAAGTGCGCCCCCTTGGGCTGCGCAGATCCGGGATCTTTACAACTCTCAGGTGGGTAAAGACCCCGGATCGGCATCGCTCGCGGCGCTCGCAACGCCGTCCGGGGAAGCATTGAAGGGACATGCTCAGGTCTTCTGGCCGTCGACGTCGCGGGAGAGTTCTTTGACGACGTCGGGGACGCCGGGCGCGTTGGGGTTGATTTCCAGCAGGCGTTCGAAGGCCTTGAGGGCGGCTTTCTTCTGGCCGGTTTCGCGCAGGATGAGCCCTAAGAATTCCATGGCGCGATAATGATTGGGTTCGAGCGCGATGCAGCGGCGGAGATCGCCGACCATGCGCTCCACGTCGTTGCGCAGGTGGTGGACATAGGCGCGGCGGCTCCAGCCCTCGGCGAAGTCGGGGGCAAGATCGACGACGGCGTCGAGGAATTTCAAGGCAAGGTCGTGATTTTTTTCGGCAATCGCTTTGGCGGAGCGGTCCATGAGGAGGGTGACGGTATCGCTGCCGGAGAAAAGCCAGAGGCGCTCGATGGCCTGGGAAATGGGCTGGGCTTGTTTTTCATCCTCGGCGGTCGCGAGGTAGGCGTAGAGGTTCTCCAGCAATTTGGTGCGTTCGGCGGCGGTGTTGGGCAACGGCTGATTGGCGAGGCCCTGCTTGGCAGGGCCAGGCGCGCCCTGGCTTTGCGGGGCATTGCGCGGAACTTCAACTGGAGCGGGGGGCGCTTTGGGCGGCGCTGGATCAGCGGCGTGTGCGGCGCTCGTTAGCGTTAGCCCCAGCATTGCTGAGCGCGCCAACAGGGGCCAGAAGCGGAGACACGTTAGCTCGTTTGCGATTTTTGCCATAACAAAACGCTACGGCGGCCAGAGGCCGCCGTCAAAGGGGGTAACAGGTTAAATTGCAGCAATGCCGCTAACGATAGCGAGCGACCAAGCTTCAGCCCTGGCGAGCTTTGAAGCGCTTCTGCGTCTTGTTGATAATGTATAGTCGGCCTTTGCGGCGCACAACGCGGTTGTCGCGGTGACGGGCGCGCAGCGACTTCAATGAATTACGAACTTTCATAGCATCAACCCAATTTCGTATGGTGCGCGCCAGCCAACAATGCCGTCACGTGTGTTTCCTACTTATCGCCAAGCGGATCAGATGGTGGGCGGTACAGGGATCGAACCTGTGACCCCTACCATGTCAAGGTAGTGCTCTACCGCTGAGCTAACCGCCCCCGTGCCATCTGAATTAACTGGCGAGCGGTGGCTATAACGGCATTGATGGCCGAAGGCAAGCCGCTACATGCGCTATTTGGTGGTAATCGCTGCTCAGCTGGCGAGGAGGCGGTCGACCTCTTGCACGAGGTCCTTCAAATGGAAGGGCTTGGAGAGGACCTTGGCGTCTTTTGCCGCGCCCATATCCGCGTTCAGGGTCACGGCGGCAAAACCAGTGATGAACATGATTTTGAGTTCGGGATCTAATTCGCTGGCACGGCGGGCCAACTCAATGCCGTCCATCTTCGGCATCACGATATCGGTCAGGAGGAGGGTGAACGGTTCCTGCTGGAGGCGCTCGAAGGCTGCTTCTCCGTTGTCGAAGGCGATGACGTGATGGCCAGCCTTTGCCAACGCGCGCTCAAGGAAGCCGCGCATGGAATCATCGTCTTCGGCAAGCAGGATACGGGAAACGGGGAGACGAGAGGGCATTAGGGTCATTGGTGGCCTGGTGATGGGCGGTGGATAGGTGCGTTACGAGGCTAAGGTGCGTTACGAGACTAAGGTGCAATCCCAACATTCTGCACCGACTTTGGTAAAAGGAGGGTGAAATACGGGTTGGGCTGCTAAAGAATAGTTCACCTTTGCAAATTTGGCGCGTTTTCCCCCGAAGTTTGGAAGGCGCGAATTCCGAGTTCGCGTTTTTTATTCTGACGTTGCGCTCTTTTTTCCCGCTCCAGTCTTTTACTTCGCGCTCCGCGCTTTTATTTTTGCGCTCCGCGCCCGGCTCAGATAGACACGGCGTTCTGCGACAGGCAGAATGTCGCACCCGACCATAACCACAAAGACCACATGCCTCAGCTCGAACGCGCTTCCATCCTCGCCGAATTCAGACCTGCGTTCAAGGTTGCCCGTCCGGCTGTCCAGAGCGCGCCGTTCGTTTGGTGCTCGCCGCACTCGGGGCGGGTGTACCCTAAAGCGTTTATCGACAGCGTCAGGCTCGAACCGCTGGCCCTTCGCAAATCGGAAGATTGCTATGTCGATGAACTGGTTGGCGCAATACCTCAGTTGGGGGCGCCGCTGCTGACGGCTGAGTTTCCGCGCGCCTATCTCGATGTGAACCGGGAGCCTTACGAACTCGATCCTGAGCTGTTCGCCGAGCCACTGCCCGACTTTGCCAATACGCTTTCGGCGCGCGTGGTCGGGGGATTGGGCACGATCGCGCGCATCGTGGCGGACGGTGAAGAGATTTATCGACGGCCGCTCAAGTTGGCGGCCGCGCTCGAGCGCGTCGAATTGTTGTACAAGCCGTTCCATGCAGCCCTTGCCGATCTGCTGGATCAGACCCACCGGGCGTTCGGGTATGCGATTTTAATCGATTGCCATTCGATGCCGTCGTCGCTGATGACGCACAACAGCGGGGCGCGGCCGGACGTCGTGCTGGGCGACCGGTTCGGCTCCAGCTGTCATCCCCATCTCAGCGCCTTTGCCAAGGATACGCTAACGCGGCTTGGGTATGAGACCCAGATGAACCGGCCTTATGCGGGGGGCTTCATTACCGAGCACTATGGACGGCCGGCGCGCGGCATCCATGCGCTACAGATCGAAGTCAATCGCGGGCTTTATCTGCATGAAGCGACGATGGAGAAAGCGCTCGGCTTTGCGCGGTTGCAGCGCGATTTGACCACGCTCGCTCAGCGGATGTTTTGTGAATTCCCGAGCCTGCTGCCGGGCGCATTGCCGGGCCAGATCGCTGCGGAATGAGACGAGAGCACGATCGACCGCTCTCACCCACGCCTTCAAGGGGGCATGCTTTTCCCGGAAGCGCTCTTGTTTCCTGGAAGCACTCTGGGCAAAAAAAAGGCCACCATCGCTGGTGGCCCAAGTCTAGGGAGGAAACGCCCAAGGAGGGCAACAGCCTCAGGAGACCAGCTCACTGATGCCGCACTGCAAAAGATATAGTGCAGGGCTTATTTCGCAAGTGCAAAAAATGCATAGCTGACGTGTGAGTCTTGCAGCGCGCGATACGCACACCCCCTTGAAAGGACAGGCTTTCCTTGCGGTGGTGCATTGCTGGACTAAAAAAGCTTGAAACTCCAATCCGTTAGCCTGGCGTCAATGCCTTGCAACGGACATTCCGCTAGCGGATCAGAACAATGACCGTTCGTTGGGGGAAAGCGCCAGCGGTCCGGCACAAAAAAAGGCCGTTCAACGGAACGGCCCAAGTCTAGGGAGGAAACGCCCAAAGTGGGCAGTGGCAGCGTGAGAAGCAGCTCACAAAACCACGACTCATATATGGGAGTGTTCGCTTAAATCGGCAATATGAAGCATCATCTCAGCGGCAAAAGATCGACCGATTGATGCCGCAGCGCAACAGCAACCTATGATCTCATTACTTTTTCTTTCGACTTCTGGCTGACGAGACCGTTCGCACCTGCCATAGCGCACAGCAGAGAGCACGCCTGCATTCATCTGGAGACCATCGAGATCATCCGCGTGACAAAAGCCCCGTCTCAAACCGTCTTGCTGGCTTGTGCCCACACGCTCGCCGACGCGTCGGCCAAGGCCATCTTGCCGTTTTTCCGCAGGTGCATCGCGGTCGACGATAAAGGCGGCACCGCGGGGTTCGACCCAGTGACGGCTGCTGACCGCGCTGCCGAACGTGCGATCGGGCGGCATTTGGCGACAGCGTTTCCCGACCATGGGATCATTGGCGAAGAGTACGGCATCGTGCGGCCGGACGCGCGGTTTCGTTGGGTGATCGACCCCATCGACGGGACGCGGGCCTTCATCATGGGGTTGCCGACGTGGGGCACGCTGATCGGCTTGATGGATGGCTCGGAGGTGGTGCTTGGCGTCATGGACCAGCCGTTTACCGGCGAGCGGTTCTGGGCGGGCAGCGGCGCGGCGCAGTTGCGGACGGCCGATGGGAGAACGCGCAGGATCAGGACGCGGGGTTGCGCCGATCTGGGCCAAGCGGTGTTTTCAACCACGCATCCGGATTTGTTTGCAACGGGGGCTGAAAAAGCCGTTCACGATGCGGTCAAAGCCCGCTCACGCATGACGCGGTATGGCGGGGACTGCTACGCCTATTGCCTGTTGGCGGCGGGGCACATCGATGTGATCGTCGAGCCGGGGCTCAAGTCATATGACATTGCAGCGCTGGTCGCGATCATCGAGCGGGCCGGCGGGCGGGTGACGACCTGGGACGGCGGGCCAGCAGCCGGTGGGGGCGATATCGTAGCGTGCGGAGACCCAGCGCTCCATGCCATGGTGTTGGCCGTGATCGCGAAGGCAGCGCGAGGGTAGGGGTTGGTCTTGGGGAGCGGTTGACGCGTAGCGATTGTTTATTCAGGCGGCGACTTTGTCGACGCCGAAGTAGGCGTCGAAGGCGGCCCAGAAGCGGCGGCGGATGCCGTCGGACTCCTGGAGGATTTCGTGGCGGGCGCCGGGCATCAGGATGTGGGTCCCGACCTTCAAGCCGACCGCAAAGCGTTCGATGGCCGCCACCGAGACGATCTCATCGCTACCGGGGGCGAACAACAAAGCGGGAACCTTGACGCGCTCGGGATAACTCGACGCGCCGACCTTGTTGCAGGAACGCAGGGCGGCGCGCAACCAGCCAAAGGTGGGCGAGCCCAAGCCCAACTCAGGAGCGGCTTTCAGGATAGCCTTGTTGCGCTCGAACCGCTCGCGATCTGAGGTCAGGAAATTGCCTTCGAACTCGGTCGTCTCGATGGGAATGGGTGTCCCACCCGGCACGTAGCGGGTTCCCATGCCGATCAAGCTGACGCTTTCGGCATAGGCTTGTGCCAGCCCCAGCGGATATTTCAGGCGTTCGGGCGCAATCGCGATCATGGGCGCGCACAGCACCATTCGTTCGAACCAGGACCCGGGCTCAATCGCGTGACGCAAGAGAATGTTTGCGCCCATCGAATGGGCTAGGCCGATGTATGGCGGGGGGCAATCGGGGAGCACGACGTCCTTCATGAAGCGGACGAGATCGCGGTCGTATGACGAAAAGTTGGTGATGTGGCCACGGGCGGGGTCGGGCAAGGCACGGTAGGATCCGCCCTGACCACGCCAATCCATGGTTGCGACGCTAAAGCCACGACGGCGGAGTTCGGCGATCACTTCGAAGTATTTTTCGATGAACTCACCGCGACCGCCGAACAGGCAAACCGTGCCGCGCCGGGGGCCGCGCGTGGCGTCCCAGCGCGCATAGCGCAACGGCGCGCCGTCGTGGCCGTTCACAACACCGACAACGGCCCCGCTCGGGACGGGATTGGTTGCCAATGACACGAGCTGCATGAAGCCTCCGGGCGGGCGATAGAGTGTTGATCTCACCTTTTCACCGGCCCGTCAGCGAAACGCAAGCGGGCGTTACCAGCGGCGGTGATGGTGTCCATAGCCGCCGCCGAAGTAAAGGCCGACGGCTGGACGTGGTGCGTAGTAGCGCTCGTAGTAGACGGGGCGCTCGGAGTACACGACGCGGGGCTGAGCTTCGAAGACATCGCCGCTGCAGCTATCTACCTGGAGGTCAAAGGGGCGGCCGTTATCGTTGCGAGCGACCATGTAGGCGACGTTGCCACGGATTTCGACGTTGGCAAATTCGTGCCAACCCTGGCGGTTCAAGGCTTCGCGAATGCCGTATTTGGACAGGCATTCAGCCACCACGCGGCGGCGCGGCGCTGGCGGGGGGGGCGGCAATGCTTCGTCCTTATAGGACTGGCGATAGTCGGACGCTGGCGGGGGGACCGGGACGGCGTAACCGTCCCTGGTGACGTTGCCGCGCCAGGGGAGTGGCTCGCCACGATCATCATAGTCGGCGGCCATGGCGGGGACGCTGGCGGCGAGCATGGCGGCTGCGATGACAACAACGGCCAAACGGTGGACCAGTGCGATATTCATGGGGGATTTCCTCAGGCAGTTCGAGACCTTGGGCCGACGGTGATGCACCGCAGATGAATAGAAGATGAAGGCAAACCGATTTGCCGTTTATTTCGCGTGAGTTGGGCATTTTTGAGAACAGAGTCTCTTGTTTTCAAAGGCTCCGACCGGAAGGCGGTCAGAGCCTTTGACTCCGACGCTCGCGCCGGCGCCTGTTCGGCGCTTCGGCCAGCCAAGGGCCTAGCCGCTCTTTTTTGCTGGCTCGCTGGAGGTTTTCTGCTGACGCAGCGGCAGCGCTTGGGCAAGCAGGGGCTGGCCGCTAAGTAAGGTCAGGCTTGCTACTGGGTTTGGGGGCTTGAACGAGGAGGGGGCGTTCCTATCTCAAAGCCGCATGCCGCTTTGGCGGGTGCGTCCCGGCCCTGGCCCAATGTTGGGCAGGGTGATTCTGTCGCTTCTTTTGGAGGACACCACGATGAGACAGTTTGACTACGCGCCGCTGTATCGCTCGACCGTTGGGTTTGACCGGCTGGTTCAGCTTCTCGATGCCGCAACCGGCCTGGATACGGACAGCGGCTACCCGCCCTACAACATCGAACGCCTGAACGAGCAGAGCTATCGGATCACGATGGCGGTCGCTGGCTTTGGCGAGGGCGATCTCAAGATCGACGTCAAGGAAAATGCACTCAGCGTGCGCGGCGAAAAGAAAACCGAGAACGGCGAAAAGCGCCAGTTCCTGCATCGCGGGATCGGTGAACGGGCGTTCGAGCGCCGGTTCCAGCTCGCCGATTACGTCGAGGTGACGGGCGCCAACTTGAAGGATGGCGTTCTCAACATCGACCTCACCCGGAATTTGCCCGAGCGGATGAAGCCGCGGACGGTTCCGATCGGGACGGCGGCAGCGGCGAACCCCAAGCAGATCGAGGCCCCCGTGGCGTAATACCAACGAGCAATAAGATTGACCTTTTCTCCACTCCATGGCCGGGCTTGACCCGGCCATCCAGGAGCTACAAATGCTGGCCTTTCAACAAGTTGCTCTGGATAGCCGGGTCAAGCCCGGCTATGGAGTAAAAGGGTAAAGCGATCAGTAAATATGCTCGATGGTATAACTTGAGCAGCGAAAATCCTAGACTTAGGACAACCGCCAAAACAACCCTTCCTCTCTCTCACTGTTTCCCGGAATTTTGTGGCCCTTTGGGGCCATGAAATATCCGGGGCCTTTACCTCACTGCGAACGGCAAAGACCCCGGATCGGCACGTGCAGGGCCGTCCGGGGAACCAGTGGGAGCGAAGATGAGGGAGTGCGAAGCACCAGCGCAGTGGGGATGCACAAGCAAAACGTCTACGGATCACGATTCAGTTAATGTTGCTGGTCTCCTTAGGTTTGGCGGCGGGTGCCGCCTTGTTTTTGGGCAATCGGTCGCAAAGACGGTGCAAAATCCTTGCACGGTATGGGCTATCGGCGGCTCAAGCGGTGCGTTAGTGTCGCGGTAGCACTTGTCTCGCACATCACATAATGTGGCGGGCTCAAAGCGGTGCGCGCCATATCGCGCGTGCTGGATACACACACGTTCTCAGGCCGCAGGCTTATGCCAGCTCGCTTGACGGAAATATAAGGTTTCATCGATGACGAAGCTTCTTGACGACGCAAGCAACCCAGAAGGGGTATATCCGCGCCCACAAGCTCAGGGTTTATTCGATCCAGCCCACGAGATCGATGCCTGCGGCGTCGGCTTCATTGCGCAGATGAAAGGCGTCAAGTCGCATCAGATTGTCGAAGATGCGCTGCGTATCCTGGAAAACCTGGAGCATCGCGGCGCTGTGGGCGCAGACCCGCTGGCAGGCGACGGCGCGGGCATTCTCATTCAGATTCCGCATGAATTTCTGAAGGCTGAGTGCAAGGCCCTCGGCTTTGCGCTTCCAGGCCCTCAGGACTACGCCGTTGGGCATGTGTTCATGCCCAAGGACGACCGGTTGCGCGAACACTGCGAGCGCGTCTGGGCTCGCATCCTGAAGGAAGAAAACCTGTCGCTGATCGGCTGGCGCTCGGTCCCCGTCGATACGTCGACGTTGTCGGATCTCGTGATATCGACCGAGCCGCTGCACCGTCAGGTATTCATCGCGCGCCCGGCGAACATGACCGAAGCCGAATTCGAGCGCCGGTTGTACCTTGCCCGCAAGATCGTCTCGAACTCTATCCATCAGGCCTATAAGGGCCGCGATATCGGCCACTACACGGTCAGTCTGTCGTCGCGGACGCTGGTTTATAAGGGCATGTTCCTGTCGTATCAGGTGAAGGCCTACTACAAGGATCTGTCCGACCCGCGCCTGACGTCGGCGATGGCGCTGGTGCATCAGCGGTTTTCGACCAATACGTTCCCGTCGTGGAAGCTGGCGCATCCCTACCGGATGGTGGCGCATAACGGCGAAATCAACACGCTGCGCGGCAACAACAACTGGATGGCGGCACGCGAGGCGTCGGTCTCGTCGCCGCTGTTTGGCGACAAGATCAGTAAGCTTTGGCCGATTTCGTATGAAGGGCAGTCGGATACGGCGTGCTTCGACAATGCGCTCGAATTCCTCACCATGGGCGGATATTCGCTGGCTCATGCTGCGATGATGCTGATCCCGGAAGCGTGGGCCGGCAATCCGCAGATGGATACCAAGCGGCGCGCGTTTTATGAGTATCATGCTTCGCTGATGGAGCCGTGGGACGGCCCGGCCGCGATGGCGTTCACCGACGGTCGCCAGATCGGCGCGACGCTCGACCGCAACGGCCTGCGGCCGGCGCGCTATCTCATCACCAAGGACGACGTGGTCATCATGTCGTCTGAGTCGGGCGTGCTGCCGGTCGCGGAAGAAAACATTATCAAGAAGTGGCGTTTGCAGCCGGGCAAGATGCTGCTGATCGACCTTGAAAAGGGGCGCATCGTTTCGGACGACGAGTTGAAGGCGGAGATCGCTGCGAGCCATCCGTATGAGGCTTGGTTGAAGAGCACGCAAATTCTCGTTCACGATCTGCCGTTGCCCAAGGCTGCCAACAAGAATTCGGCGATGCGCGGATCGCTACTCGATCTGCAGCAGACGTTTGGGTATACGCAGGAGAGCCTGGGGTTCCTGATGTCGCCGATGGCTGCGACGGGCAACGAAGCCGTCGGGTCAATGGGCACGGACACGCCGATTTCGGCGCTGTCGTCGAAGTCGAAGGGGCTGCATACTTATTTCAAGCAGAACTTCGCCCAGGTCACCAATCCGCCCATCGACTCCATTCGCGAAGAACTGGTGATGAGCCTCGTGTCGTTCATCGGGCCACGTCCAAACATTCTGGACTTGGAAGGCACGTCGAAGGAAAAGCGCCTCGAAGTCGAACAGCCGATCTTGACGGACGAGGATCTCG
>JANOVN010000467.1:0-5786 GCA_031417455.1 Hyphomicrobiaceae bacterium
ATACCAACGCGCATAAGTACTGACTTATTCGCGTTGGTATCCGCGCGTGGGGTTGGTGGGGCGGCCACGCGCAAACAAAGGAGAATACCGTCGCGCAGCCGACGAACCAAAGAGTCAGAACTTCTGCGCGACGGTATTACAGCACCTTCCGATTCCGTAGGATCAAAACGTGCTGTACGGCCCTTCCGCGATAAAATCAAAACCGGAACGACCCTAGTAGAACCCGCCTCACCGATCCTTCACCAGCTGCCGGTGCATGAACCGCGTGCGCGCCCCCCGTGACATCAACGGTGCCGCAACCCGCGCTTGCTGCAAAGTCTGAACGAGCCCCCTCGACCGAGCCCGCCGCTGATCCTCCCCATCACCCCGCCCGAACAACGGCCCAGCGGCCACCAAAACCCGCTCAATCTCCCGCTCCCGAATCCTTAAGCTCGCCAAATGGGCCAACGTATTATTCAGATAGTCGAGATTGGTCCCTGACAATCCCCGTGCCGCACGGATGACGGCCGCCTGCGTCACGACCGGCAAGCACCCCGCGTAACTTGGATGCGCACGCTCTGCCAAATACGCTAGACCTTCGACTTGATCCCCGCCATCGAGCATCAGCGGCAACGCCGCCTCCCGATACACCCCGTTCACCTGCTCCCGCGCCCGCAGATACGCCACCGTCCCCGACGCTAGCTCGGGCGCGATGCGAAACGCCAGCCCGTGGCACACGCCCCCGCGGTCAAGCCCGAGCACCAATCCCGGCCGCTCGGCACTTCCGCGATGATGCACCGAATAAATACAAAAGCAGCGCCTATACCCAGTCAGCGCTGCGGGCCGAACTTCCTCATAAGCAAAGCCCGGCCGCCACATCAACGACCCATAGCCAAACACCCAAAGATCGGCCATTTTGCTCAGCCACGCCGTTTGCTGGGTTTCCCAGGCACTTTCACTTCCCCAGTCGCTTTCGATTCCTCAGGCCCCCTCACCACCGCCTTAGGCTCACTCGTCCGCCCGAAATTCGGCGCCGCCGTATCCTGGCCCGCCTGAATAACCCCGCGCCGGATCGCCCGTGCCTCGCTGAATGTCTTGTGCAAAGCCTCGCCATCACCAAACCGGATCGCCCGCTGTAGCCCGATCAGATCCTCCTGAAACCGCCCCAGCATCTCAAGCACGGCATCCTTATTGTTCAAGAACACATCCCGCCACATGACCGGATCGGATGCCGCGATCCGCGTAAAATCGCGAAACCCGCCGGCCGAAAACTTGATGACTTCGCTGTCCGTCACCCGCCCCAGATGTGCCGCCGTATTCACGATGTTGAACGCAATCAGATGCGGGACATGGCTGGTGATCGCAAGCACCAGATCATGATGCTCAGCGCTCATGATCTCCACGTCCGATCCTAGCGCCTCCCAAAACGCCCGCAGCTTGGCAACTGCAACGCAATCCGTCGCCTGATCCGGCGTCAGTATGCACCAGCGCTGGTCAAACAGTTCCGCAAATCCAGACTGAGGACCAGACTGTTCCGTGCCCGCAATCGGATGCCCCGGCACGAAATGCACCCCCGCTGGAATGAACGGTGCCATGTCGCGCACGATGGCCGCCTTGACCGACCCCACATCGGTGACAATCGCGCCCGTTTGCAAATGCGGCCCGATCTCTTCGGCAATCCGCCCGCACGCTCCAACCGGCGCGCACACGATGACGAGATCGGCCCCTGCAACCGCCTCGGCAGCGCTGGTAAAACCCTCATCGATGATCCCAAGCCGCAGCGCCGTGTCGACCGTCTCCTTCGTCCGCGCGCTTCCAACGATGGCATCAGCAAGACCGCCCCGTCGGCACGCATGACTGATCGACGACCCGATGAGCCCGATCCCGATCAACGCAATCCGCTCAAACATGGGCTTTGAATGTGCCTTCGTCATGCCCCGCGCTGCCCCATGAACTCATCGAACGCATCGACGACGGCCCGGTTGTCGGCTTCCGTCCCAACCGTCAGCCGCAGTGCATCCGGCAATCCATACCCCACGACGCGGCGCAGAATGATTCCGCGCTCCTTGAGGAACGCATCCGCCTTCGCCGCCGTCCACGGACCCTTAGGCTCGAAATGGATCAGCAGGAAATTGGCAACACTCGGCGTCACCGCCAAGCCCAGCGCCTCGATCTCGGTCGTCAGCCAAGCGAGCCACTGTTCGTTGTGGGCAATAGCTGCATCAATGTGCGCCGTATCCTCCATCGCAGCGATCCCTGCCGCAATACCGGGCTGCGAAATATTGAACGGCCCCCGCAACCGGTTCAACACGTCAATGACGCCGGGAGGCCCATACGCCCAGCCCAACCGCAACGCCGCCAGCCCGTAGATCTTGGAAAACGTCCGCGTCATCACCGTATTGTTCGTCGTCGATACCAAACCGATCCCGGCCTCGAAATCGTTGGCCCGCACGTATTCGGCATACGCACCATCGAGCACCAACAGTACGTGCCCCGGCAACCCGGCCCGCAAACGGCGCACCTCGTCTATGCCGATGTAAGTCCCGGTCGGATTGTTCGGATTGGCCAGAAACACAATCTTCGTGCGCTCGCTCACCCGCGCCAAAATAGCATCCACATCCGTCCTGAGCCCGGTCTCGGGTGCCACCACCGGGGTTGCCCCGTTTGCTTTGATGGCAATCGGGTACACCAGGAACCCGTGCTCGGTGTAAATACCTTCATCGCCCGGCCCAAGATAGCCATGCGCCAGCATCGACAAAAGCTCGTCCGACCCCGCCCCGCACACGATTCGGCTCGGATCGAGCCCGAAGCGCTGGCCAATCGCTGCCCGCAACGCGCCGGCCCCGCCGTCGGGATACCGCTCCAGTGCGCCCGAACCATCCCTATAGGCGGCAATCGCCTTCGGACTGGCCCCGAGCGGCGATTCGTTCGAAGAAAGCTTGATCGGCTTAATCCCGCCGGGCAGGTTGCTTTCGCCCGGCACATAAAGCTCGATATCCAGGATGCCCGGCTTTGGGACAGGCGCAAGGGTCGCCATAATGCTCTCGTGTTGTGTTGATGCCGCCCACCCAAAACAACGAGGCGGACGGCGGTAAAATCGAAGCCCCTGTGATAGGACTGACGCCGGGTGAAATCAAAGAAAAGATTGACATTCGAGGTCCAGGGCCTAGCTAAGCGCAACCTATCGAACTGAGGTATTTTTTGCGTGTCGGCACCAACGATCAAGCTTGCCGCCCGAACTCAAGAGGGCAAGGGCATTGAGCCCAAAGCCGGCGGCGACCGCAGCGCACAAGCCGAGGTCGAAACGCCCACGAGCGAACTTGTCCGCTTCGCCGCCGATGCGCCGCTGAAACTCGACTGCCAGCGCCTTCTCGCGCCCTTCCAGATCGCCTACAACACCTATGGAACGCTCAACACCGACAAATCCAACGCCATCCTGGTCTGCCACGCCCTGACAGGCGACCAGCACGTCGCCAACGTCAATCCGGTCACCGGCAAACCGGGCTGGTGGGAAACCCTGATAGGCCCCGGCCTGCCCGTCGACACCGGCCGTTTCTTCGTCATCTGTTCAAACATCCTCGGCGGTTGCATGGGCTCGACCGGCCCCGCCTCGATCAACGCCGAGACCGGCCAGCCCTACGGTATCGACTTCCCCGTCATCACGATCGGCGACATGGTCAACGCTCAAGCCCGCCTGATAGACCACCTCGGCATCGACCAGCTCTTCGCCGTCGTAGGCGGCTCCATGGGCGGAATGCAGGTTCTCGAATGGGCCGCCCGCTACAAAGACCGCGTGTTTGCCGCCCTCCCCATCGCCACCGCTGCCCGCCATTCGGCCCAGAACATTGCTTTCCACGAGGTTGGCCGCCAAGCCGTCATGGCCGACCCCGAGTGGTGCCAGGGCCGCTATTTCGAACACGGCCTCGTGCCCCGCAACGGCCTGTCGGTTGCCCGCATGGCCGCCCACATCACCTATCTGTCCGAAGACGCGCTACACGAAAAGTTCGGCCGCAACCTGCAAGACCGCGCCGAAAAGACTTTCTCCTTCAACGCCGACTTCCAGGTCGAGAGCTACCTGCGCCACCAAGGCTCAACCTTCGTCGACCGCTTCGACGCCAACAGCTACCTCTACATCACCCGCGCCATGGACTATTTCGACATGGCCGCCGAACACAACGACATCCTCGCCAACGCCTTCAAGGGCACGCGCACCCGATTCTGCGTCGTCTCCTTTACCTCCGATTGGCTCTACCCGACGCGCGAAAGCCGCGCCATCGTCCGCGCCCTCAACGCCGTTGCCGCAAACGTCAGCTTCGTCGAAATCGAGAGCAACCGCGGCCACGACGCATTCCTGCTCGACGAACCCGTCTTCTTCAATACCATCCGCGGCTTCATCCACGCCGCCGCCCTCAAGCGGGGCCTGAAATAATGCTCAACCCTTCGGACTTCCGCCGCGCCCAAATTCCCCCCCTCACTCCATGGCCGGGCTTGACCCGGCCATCCAGGAGCCACACACACCGGTCAGGCAACTCACGCCAGTTTGTACTTCTCCTAGCGGAACGCCGCTGCACATGACCGCCCCCATCCTCCCCCCACCGCTGTCGACGCCCCGAGTCGACCACTTGCTCATCGCCGAAATGGTTGAGCCGCGCTCCCGCGTCCTCGACGTCGGCTGCGGTGATGGCGCGCTCCTCCACCTGCTCGCAGAGACCAAAATGGTCGATGGCCGAGGCGTTGAAATCTCCCGCGAAGGCGTCAACGCCGCCGTCTCGCGCGGCCTTTCCGTTATTCAAGGCGACGCCGACAGTGACCTTGCCGACTACCCCGACCAGGCCTTCGATTACGCCATCCTCAGCCTCACCATCCAGGCGACGCGCTACCCCAAAACCGTGCTCCAAAACCTCCTGCGCATCGGTCGCCACGCTATCGTCTCGTTCCCCAATTTCGGCCACTGGACGATCCGCCGCGACATCCTGTTCACCGGCCGCATGCCGATAACCAAGAACCTGCCCGAGCCCTGGTACTCGACCCCCGACGCCCATTTATGCACTATCGCCGACTTCGTCGACCTATGCCGCGAAGTCGATGCCCACGTCGAAGAAGCCGTCGCCTTCAATTCGGTCGGCAAACGCCTTCCCATCGGCGCAACGCTCTCGATGCAAAACCTCCTCGGCGAAAAAGCCGTCTTCCGCCTCCGCAAAAAATCCGCCCGTTGACCGCAATTGCGTAATACCAACGAGCAATCAAATTGACCTTTTCTACACTCCATGGCCGGGCTTGACCCGGCCATCCAGGAGCTACAAATGCTGGCCTTTCAACAAGTTGCTCTGGATAGCCGGGTCACGCCCGGCTATGGAGTAAAAGGGTGAAGCGATCAGTAAATATGCTCGATGGTATAACGCGCAATACGCCAAGAGGCTATTGCACCCTATGCGTCTGGCACCTTCGAATGGCTCGCAAAAGAAGGGGAGTTGGGGGAAAACTTTCCCCCAAACGGGTGTGGGCGGTAGCCCACCCATACAGCGTTCGACGCTCAGCCCTACTCCGCCGCTTCCATCACCTTGGCCTTCTCGACCTTACAGGCGCAGAACTTGAACTCGGGAATTTTCCCCATCGGATCGAGCTGCGGATTGGTCAGCACGTTGGCGGGCGCTTCGGCGAACGCGAACGGAATGAACACCATCCCCGCCGGCACGTCGCGATCCGAACGCACCTTGAGCGATACCGCCCCGCGCCGCGTTGTCACCATCACAAACTCACCCGGTGAGATCCCTACCCGCTCCATATCGCGCGGATTGAGGCCCACG
>JANOVN010000468.1:0-2923 GCA_031417455.1 Hyphomicrobiaceae bacterium
TTCCGATTCCGTAGGATCGGAACGCCGCTCTAGAGCCGGTCGAGGCTCGCCAGCCACCCGAATTTCAACCACCACTTTGCGGCACATGCCCCACGAACGGCAGCTCCCGATACCGGTGCGCCACGTCCATACCATAACCGACGACAAAGACTTCCGGACACGAAAAAGCACGAAAATCCGCTTCGATTTCGACGGCGCGCGGAACATTTTTCTCAAGCAGCACGCACGAATAAATCTTCGCCGCACCGCGCGCCGATAACAGATCCTTGGCAAACGCCAGTGTCCGTCCCGATTCCAAAATATCGTCGATTAAAAGCACATTCCGCCCCGCGACATCGAGATCCAGATCGCGCAAAATCGCCACTTGCCCCGACGAAACCTTGCTCTTGCGATAGCTCGAAAGCGTCAGAAAATCGATCTCGGGCGCAATTCCTTTGGCGTGCATCGCCCGGATGAGGTCGGCGGCAAAAACGAAACTGCCCTTAAGCACCGCAATCACAAGCAGCTTGTCGAACTTGCGCGCGGCAATCTCATCGGCCAGCGAGTCCAATCGCACCGCGATCTGCTCGGCCGAATAAATGACCTGAACCTGTTTATTTGCTGCAGAGTGTGATGGCATGTCTTGGATTCCGGCCAGCCGGCATGATTCGCCAGCCCGCACCTTGTATCCGCCGATTGCGACCACCGCGCAATAAGATCGTTTCAAAATCGCCAGTCCCCACTGAAGCGGTCAGCACTTGCAGACCCTAGCGGCAATATTCCAAGTCGAAATTCCTCTAGCGGTCAGCACTTGCTGACCGGAGCGCCGAAGAGGCGCCGGCGCGAGCGCCGGACTCAAAACTTTCGGCCTCCTTCAGGCCGAAAGTTTTGAAACCAAGAAAGCATGAACAAGCCACAATCCTCAACGATCAGTGACGTTCAAAAGCCTGGAGCATTGATCCAGCGGCTGCCTTCACGCATAACCACGGCGGTCGATGGGGTCCCTTTATCGATTCGGCCTCTCCGCGCCAATTTAGCTTCGAGCAAACCTGAGAAGAGACACTGTGATCCGCTTGAGCAACGTGGCCCTGAAGTACGACACCGGCCCCGACACACTGCGTGATGTCAATTTTCATCTGCGGCCCGGATCGTTCCACTTCCTGACTGGTCCGTCGGGTGCGGGAAAATCATCGCTGCTGCGTCTTCTGTTCATGTCGCTCCACCCCACGAGGGGCCAGATCCACATGTTCAACCAAGACGTCAGCCAGATTACGACCGCCAAGCGCGCGCAGTTGCGCCGCCGCATCGGCATCGTGTTTCAAGACTTCCGGTTGCTGGACCACTTGACCACCTGGGAAAACGTCGCCTTGCCTCTCCGCGTCGTCGGCAAGCAGGTCGCCGATTATCGCGAAGACGTCACCGACCTCCTCCAGTGGGTCGGCCTGGGTGATCGCATGCACGCCTACCCCTCGGTCCTCTCGGGCGGTGAAAAACAGCGCGCCGCCATCGCCCGCGCCGTCATCGGCAAACCCGAACTCCTGCTCGCCGACGAACCGACAGGAAACGTCGACCCTCAGATGGCCCGCCGTCTGCTAAGACTATTCATCGAACTCAACCGGCTCGGCACATCCGTCCTGATCGCCACCCACGATCATCAACTGATGCGCCAATATAAAGCCCCCCGCCTGGAGTTGCATGACGGCCATGTCCGGATCGTTTGATAGGCCAGACAGACCTCCGGTGCGGCGCAATCCTCCCGCGCCCGCGGCCTATGATCCCTATGAAGAGGCGCTGGAACCGGCTGCAGTCCATGCCGGCCAATATCATCCCGGCCTCGAAACACCGGCCACTCAGCCGTCCGGACGCAACGCCCCCCAACAAAACTGGGAACCCGCCCCCCAGCTCGAACCCGCGCTGCGCGACGAACACCTCTATGCTGAAGCCCGCACCAACGGCAAAGAGCAAAAGCACAAGCACGCCGGCATCGTCCCCGCCGGCTCCATTACCGGCCGTTCGCTCACCCTCGTGATCTCCATCATGTGCTTCCTGGCCTGCCTGACGGCCGGCGCCGTTTTCATGATCAACAAATCCGCCGATGGCTGGCTTAAGGACATGGCGAGCGAAGTCACCGTCCAGGTCGAACCCCGCAGCGGCACCGACTCTGAAAAAGCGGTCAAAGACGCCGTCGCATTCTTGACCAAAGAACCCGGCGTCACCAGCGTCAAAGCCCTGACGCTCGATGAATCAGCAAGCCTCCTCGAACCCTGGCTCGGCCAAGCTGATGTCTTGAAATCATTACCCGTTCCCCGCCTCATCGCGCTCGAAATCGATCGCGGCTCCCCGCCAGATCTCGAAGCTCTCCGGCAGCGCCTGACCTCTCAATTCACCGGCGTCACCTTGGATGACCACCGCCACTGGCAACAGCAAATCCGCACCGTCACCCGCTCGTTCGCGCTCGGCGGCTTTCTCATCCTCCTGCTCGTCGCCGCCGCCACCATCGCCATCATCGAATCCGCGACCCGCAGCTCCATGGCCTCCCATCGTGACATCGTCGAAGTCCTCCACTTCGTCGGTGCGACCGACCGCTTCATTGCCCGTGAATTCGAGAGCCACTTTCTCAAGCTCGGCATCAAGGCCGGGCTCGTCGGAGCGCTCGCCGCCTGCACCGTATTCCTCGCAGCCCCTTTCCTCGTCGAGCTGATCGGCGGCCAGACCGTCACCGCAGTCGAACTGCGGCAGCTCGTCGGCTCCGGCAGCCTCGAACTCTTGGGTTATGCCATCATGGGCCTCGTCGTAATCATCATCGCAGCCCTCTGCATGATTACCTCCCGCCTCGGCGTCTACCGCATCCTCAACAGCCAGATCTGATCATGAAGCCGCAAGCCACGAACCGGCAGCCGCAGCCGCAGCCGCAGCCGCACAAAAAACCTCTCATCCAGGCCGC
>JANOVN010000469.1:0-2464 GCA_031417455.1 Hyphomicrobiaceae bacterium
GGGACACCCCTCGAACTCCCCTCTTTTCGGGACATAAGGAGCTACGCGCTGCGTCAGGAGGTTATTGCGGCCTTGGTCCTGATCCCCGACCTCAAGCGTGCCGATCGCGCGCGCGGATTAAGATCGAGTTCAGGTTGACAAGGACTTAACGGACGCTGGTTAACAATTCGGAAACTTGGCTCATTTTTATTCCCCGCCGTGGGAGGTAAATGCCGCGACCCTTGCGATTCCTTACCTGAGCGCTCGTTGAAAAAGCGCTTCACGATGCGATCTTCCAATGAATGGAAGGTCACTACCACCAAGCGTCCGCCCGGTTTCAGGATACGTTCTGCGGCGACAAGTGCTGCTTCCAGTTCGCCCAGCTCGTCGTTGACGTAGATGCGCAGGGCCTGGAATGTGCGCGTTGCCGGGTGGCGGTCGCCGTCCTTGCGTCCACCCAGGACGCGCGAAACCAGGCGGGCCAGTTCGAGCGTGGTCGTGAACGGCGTCGCTTGGCGTTGGCGGACGATGGCGTGGGCGATGTGGCGGGACTTTTTCTCCTCGCCCAAATCGTAGAGGATGTTGGCGAGCCGCTCCTCCTCGTAGGTGTTGACCACATACGCTGCCGTCTCGCCGTGGTCGGCCATGCGCATGTCCAGCGGGCCATCGTTTTGGAACGAAAACCCGCGCTCGGGCTGGTCGAGTTGCATCGACGATACGCCGATATCGAGGACAACCCCATCAACGCAGCCGCCGCCTTGTCGTTCTGCAACTTCATCCAGCGTGCTGAAGGGGGCTTCGACCAGGGTCAGGCGCGGGCCGAAGCGTTCGAGCAAAGGGCCAGCGTCGCGGATGGCGCGCGGATCGCGGTCGAGCGCTAAAACGCGGGTGTTGGCCGCGTTGAGGATCGCCGTCGTGTACCCACCCGCGCCGAACGTGCCGTCGATGAAGGTTTCACCTTCCGCCGGGGCAAGCGTTTGCATCACCTCCGCCAGCATCACCGGCAGATGCGGGCGGCGGTTCGTTTCATCTGGTTGCTCAGGTGCCAACGCCAATCCTAGGGTTTGATGTGCGGGGCGAAGTGCCGATCGTCCAACTGTCGATCTTAAGCGTGCACCGCCGGCTTATGAAACAAGCTGACCACTGGGATCAATAGCGCGCCGGCGATCAGGCCAATAATGCCAGAAAAGAAAGCGCTTACGGCCCACGCCGTTAACCCGCCAGTCGGCCCGACCAGAGAGACTGCACGCGACTCCATTACGTGAATAGCATGCGGCACCGTCTTCAAACCATATTCTTCAAAACCGTGCAGAATGATTCCACCGCCGACCCAGATCATGGCGGCGGTGCCGATCACACTAAGTACGCTTAAAAATACTGGCATGCCTTGAACTAAACCGCGCCCAATCGCTCGTGTCAGCCCGTTCGTGCCGTCGCGGATCAGCGCAACTCCAGCGTCGTCTGCCTTCACGATCAACGCCACCACACCGTAGACCATGACCGTCAATAGCAAGCCGACGACGGCCAGCACCGCTGCCTTCATTGCCAGCGTCGTGCCCGTCAGTGAGGCGAGCGTCAATGCCATGATCTCTGCCGACAGAATGAAGTCCGTAGCAATCGCTCCAGCTACTTTCTCGTTTTCAAATGTTTTGGCATCGATTATTTGTGGGGCCGCTCCGCCGCCCGCATGGGGAGAATGCACCAACACTTCCCAGATCTTTTCAGTGCCTTCATAACAAAGATAAAGGCCCCCAATCATTAGCAACGGCGTTATTGTCCAAGGGGCAAAAAAACTAAGCAGCAGCGCCACCGGCAACAGGATGAAAAGCTTGTTTTTCAGCGACCCAACGGCAATTTTGGCTAAAATCGGCAGTTCGCGTTTAGCGGCAAAGCCGACAACATAGCGCGGCGTTACGGCAGCATCGTCGATCACCACCCCGGCGGCCTTGATGCTCGCTTTGCCAGCGTGGGCGACAACGTCGTCAATCGAGGCTGCCGCAACTTTTGCCAAACTGGCCACGTCGTCAAGCAGAGCAAGCAATCCAGAAGCCAAGTCGCATCCTCCAAAGTTTCGACCGTCGGACGGCGACGATCCTTACTGAAGGTGTGCCGTACTGCGCCTAAGTACAAGACCCATAGCTTGAGGTGGGTGCCGCGCGCGAGTGTGTCTACAATCGATTTGCGGTTGTAACGCTGGCATATAAGTTTGGTATAGTGTTAGCGATTCCCGCGCACCAGCCCGAGATTGCATGACCAAACGGATTTTTATCAGCTACCGCCGCGATGACAGTGCGGGTCATGCGGGCCGAGTCTTCGATAAGCTCAGGGTCGAGTTCGGAGAAGACTCGCTGTTCATGGACGTGGCAACGATCCCGTTCGGTGCGGACTTTGTCGAAATCCTCGGTCAAGAGGTCGCCAAATGCGATGTTCTCCTAGCCATCATCGGTCCCGCCTGGCTCGATGCCAAGGAACCCAACGGGACACG
>JANOVN010000470.1:0-2887 GCA_031417455.1 Hyphomicrobiaceae bacterium
GGACGGCGTTGCGAGTGCCGCGAGCGATGCCGAACCGGCCTTTGCCACCATGAGCGTGTAAAGATCCCGGACCTGCGTGCGCAAGGGGCGCACTTGTCTTAGGAAATCAGTGGGAGGGGAATTGGTGTTGCGCCAAGACGGCATGTCGGCTCTGACCAGCTATTTCAAACATCAATTTGTTTGTCGTTTTTCAAGCTCATGAGCCCGGATCGTCACGACGCTTCGAAAATGCGTGTCGTTCTTGCGAAAGCAACGTCGATGTTCTCATGATCTTGGCGCAGGTTGATTTGAAGGCGTCCTTAGTATTGTCCAAGCCGTGATGAGTGGAAACAGTTGCGATGTTTGCAAGCACCTCTTTCGTGAGGGCGCGTCGGCGCGCGGTGGGTCGGGCAGCAGCCTCTTAAACATAGTCTCCGCCTAACTAGAGATAGCCGCAAACGGTTTGATGGGTATTTCCAGTGAGCCTTTACTGCGCGTGGCTGACTGAAGATCAAGCTTAAGTTTCAGCGTGGACTTGAGCAGCATCGGCAATGGAGTTCGCAAGCCAATCGCGAAGGAGTTCTGTGCACGATGTCCACTGACGTTCACCGTCTCGCTTCTCCTGCCTGGAATCTATTAAGGTCTGAAAACCTCAAGGCGGATCTCAAAGCCGGCATCACTGTCTCGCTTATCGCCATTCCTCAATCTCTCGCCTATGCCCAGCTTGCCGGCGTTCCACCCATTTATGGGCTCTACGCGGCCATCATTCCCACCATCGTCGGCGCTCTGTTTGGCTCATCGGGGATACTTTCGACCGGACCGGTCGCGATGACCTCGCTGCTGACCGCCGCCAGCATCGCCCCTCTCGCGGCGGGCGGCACTGAGCAGTTCTACGCCTTCGCCGTACTCCTGGCATTCATGTCGGGCCTGTTTCAGCTCGGCTTCGGCTTGATGCGTATGGGCGTGCTGCTCAATTTCCTGTCGCACCCCGTTTTGATGGGATTCATCAACGCCGCTGCGATCATCATCGGTCTATCGCAAATGCCGATGCTGCTCGGGATTCCGTCTCCCCACTCCGAGCATTTTCTGCTCGACATCTTCAACATGCTACTCCGCCTGAAAGAGGTGGACCATCTGACGCTCGGCTTTGGCTTAGTGAGCCTTGTGGCGCTTGCTGTGTTCAAGACCAAGCTGCCCCAATGGCCAGGCGTGTTGATCACGGTATCGGTGCTGACCGTTGCGAGTGCTGTCATCGGCTACGAGGCGCTTGGCGGAAAGGTCGTGGGCGCTATTCCCCGGGCTCTGCCGTCGTTTGGGCTTCCCCCGCTCGACTGGGCCGCCAGTGTTGCGCTGCTGCCGGCGAGCTTCGTGATTGCCCTCATCAGTTTTATGGAGGCGATGTCGAGTTCCAAGGTCATCGCGTTACGCACCCGCACACCGTGGGATGAAAATCGCGAACTGATCGGTCAGGGGCTTGCGAAAATCGCAGCAGCATTGTGTCACTCGATGCCAGTGAGCGGATCCTTCTCGCGCTCGGCTCTAAACCTTGCAGCCGGTGCCAAGACGAAGTTCTCCTCGATTGTCTCTGCGGTGGCTGTCTGCATTGCGCTGCTGTTCCTGACACCATTGTTGCATCATTTGCCAAAGGCCGTTCTTGCCGCGATCATCATGATGGCGGTCGCCAACCTCGTGAACGTCCGTATCATCCGCAATGCCTGGCGTGCCAAGTTGGATGACGGTGTGGCGGGTACCGTTACATTCTTGGCGACGCTGCTTTTCGCGCCCAACATTCAGAATGGAATCCTGACCGGTATCCTGCTCTCGCTGACGATGCTCCTCTACCGCCTCTCAAGGCCGAGGATCGCAGTCTTGGGCTTGAAAAGCGACAGCACGCTCCGCGATACCCTGCGCCATCAAACCGAACCCTTGGGGCCCAACCTCGGCGCGTTGCGTTTCGATGGTGCTCTGCTTTTCATCAACGTCAGCTACTTCGAAGATGCGATCATCGAACTTGAGCGATCCAATCCTTTGATGAGCCACATCCTCGTCAAAGCGTCAGGCATCAATCAGATTGATGCCTCTGGCGTCGAAATGCTTTTCAATATCGTTGGGCGCTTGAAGTCCGCTGGAATCACGCTCGTTTTCAGTGGGTTGAAGGAGCAGACCTTCGACGTGATGAGCCGGTCCGGACTGCTCCCGGAAATAGGCGCAGGGAATTTCTATGCCAACGACGAGGAGGCCTTGAATAGTTTGCGCGGCCTCTGGCAGCCCCGCGTTGGAGAAGCAGGTCAACCCATCAAAGCCGTGTTGGCTCCACTCGCGCCACCCCAGCCGCCAGCGCGCAAATCAGTTGCCGTCCGGCCTCTGTTCCATGGAGTTGGTGCCATGAAAATTCTAGTGCCCGTCGACGGTTCCCCGGCATCGTTGCGCGCGGTCGAAGCGGCCGTTCAAATGGCCAAACTGGCACCCGGCGGCAATCTCGTCGTGTTCAGTGCACAACACTCAGGAGATCTCGGCGCTGATTTCGGCGACGTCTTTTTATCAGCGACGCTCAAGTCGAGAGAGTTTGACCGTACCGCGTCGATCGCCTTGCAACCCAGTGTCGAACTGTGCCGGTCCGCGAACATTCCTGTCGAGACCCGGCAGGAGATCGGGCCAACTGCCCGGACTATTGCGCGTGTCGCTGACGAAGAAAAAGTCGATCAGATCGTGATGGCATCAAGCGCCTTTGGTGGCACGGCGGGACACTATTTCCGGCGTGTCTCGGCACATGTGGTGGAGCTGTCGAAGGTCCCAGTGACGCTCATTAAATAGCGAAATGGGTTCCTTATACCAGCCCGCAGAATTGTTGACTCTTCGTTCGACAGGCTGCGGGCTGGTATTCTCTTTGCTTTGCGCGTGGCCGCCC
>JANOVN010000471.1:0-2196 GCA_031417455.1 Hyphomicrobiaceae bacterium
CCAGCCTGGCTCGCCCCCGCCTGGGCCGAACTCGGCCAGCGCGAAGTCCCCGGAACTCCCGCCAATCCCCCCATCCGCGACCTCTACGCCGACGCCCACCACGCCGAAATTAGCAGCGACGAAGTCCCCTGGTGCGCAGCCTTCGTGAGCGCGTGCCTCGAACGCTCAAGCGTCCCATCCACCCGTACTCTCCTCGCCCGAGACTATCTGAAATGGGGCTGCACGCTCGACGGCCCCCGCCTTGGCGCCATCGCCGTCCTCTCCCGTGGCCCCGACCCGAGCGCCGGCCACGTCGCCTTCCTGATCGGCCAAACCGGCGACCAACTGATCCTTCTCGGCGGCAACCAGTCCAACGGCGTCACCGTCCAAGCCTTCCCGAAATCCCGCCTGCTTTCGTTGCGCTGGCCCGATCCAACCCAGGCCACTGCCCCCAAACCATCGACACCGCTCCCATCTCCTGCCCCCAGTCCCTACTTCGACGCAGCCCTGAGCCATGTCCTTGCAATGGAAGGCGGCTACACCAACGATCCCGCCGACCCCGGCGGCCCGACCAACTTCGGCATCACGCTTGCCGACTACGCCCGCTTCTTGAAATCGGCGATCCTCCCCGCCAACCGCGACGCCCTGATCTATGGCCTCCAACACATCGCCCTAGCCGACGTTCGGGCGATCTACCACGAAGACTACTGGACGCCCGCAAGCTGCCCGCAACTCCCGGCAGCCCTCGCATTTTTCCACTTTGACACCGCAGTAAACATGGGAACCGGCACCGCCATCCGCATGCTCCAGACCGCGCTTGATTGCCAGATCGACGGCGAACTTGGCCCCAAAACCATTGCCGCCGCCGTTCGCGCCGATCCCGCAAAGGTCCTAACCACCTACGCCGATATCCGCCGCCGCCGCTATCGCTCGCTGGCAGGCTTCCCCCGCTTTGGCCGCGGCTGGTTAGCCCGGGTCGATACGACCATAGCCCGCGCCCTCGCGCTCACTTCCACAACAGGAACTTCTGCAATGACCATCGAACCCTCTACCGCCGCACCCGCCGCCGCCGAACCCAAGTGGTGGGGCCAGTCGCTGACCATCTGGGGTGCCCTCGTCACCGGACTCGCAGCCGTCCTCCCAGCCATCGGCCCGGCCTTCGGCCTTAACGTCTCGCCGGCCACCATTCATACCGCCGCCGACCAGATTATGGGCATCGCCCAAGCCGTCACCGGCCTGGCAGGCACCCTCGCCGCCATCTACGGCCGCACTCGTGCCGTCCAGCCCCTCATCCAGCGGACCGTGACGTTGAAGGTCTAACCGTTCCCGGCAACGATCACAGGCCCGTCCTGACAAACACCGTCCCCTCAACGTCATCCCAGCGACGGCTGGGAGCCAAGCAACCATCAATAGGTCGCTGCCACGATTCACCAAACCAGCGGCTAGGGTTCCAGTTTGTCGCGAGCCAAGCCAGCCCTGCGGCTCTCCCCCCATTCATCCCCGGTTCAGGCCGTAGCCCTATCGTTCAATCGACGCATTGGGCACAACCATGATCTTCCTTGCACGCTCGACACTTCTCCTCCTGGGACTGACCTGGGCGTCGTTGGCAGCACAAGCTGCCGATGACGCCTGTTTTTCAGATTGGGCAGCCGCCAGTGTCCTTGTGAAGGCTGAAGGTCTTGTCACCATTGAACAATTGACGAAACTCGCCCCCTCAAAACTTGGCGGCCAAATCGTCCGCTCGACCTTATGCGAAGCCAAAACCGGCTACGTCTACAAACTCGTCGTCCGCACGTCGGCAGGCCAGATGAAATCCATCGAAGTCGATGCCCGACAACCCTTTTGAGCGTTGCACTTGGCCCTCAACAACTTAGCCCTCAACAAGTGTTGCCTTATGATGGCAAAACGCCATATCGTCTGCCAGTATCCATGAAGCCAACAGAAAGTGTCCCCCGTGCGTGTCCTTGTCGTCGAGGATGATAAAGACTTGAACCGCCAGCTCGTCACCGCGCTGAGCGATGCTGGTTATGCCGTTGACACCGCCTTCGACGGCGAAGAAGGCTATTACCTCGGCGACACCGAGCCATATGATATGGTTGTGCTCGATATCGGCCTTCCCAAAATGGACGGCATCTCGATCCTGGAACAATGGCGCCGCTCCGAAAAGAAGATGCCCGTCATCATCTTGACCGCCCGTGACCGCTGGAGCGACAAGGT
>JANOVN010000472.1:0-15239 GCA_031417455.1 Hyphomicrobiaceae bacterium
GCAGATTGTCATCGCGGCGAACATGAACGGGAGCTAAACAAGCAATTTCAATAAGTTATTTGATTGCTATGCAGATAGTGCAGAGCTGAACCGCCACCCATGCGCGTTGTGCGCCGCAATATTAGTACCAATTCAGGCTAGTCATGACACCGTTGAAGCCGGATCAAGTTTCGATTCCGGCATCCAGAAAGGAAGACTCCCGATGAGTAACGATCACATCAGTGGAGGTACGATTCGCAAGCTGTGGCCCATGGAAGCTGACAAGTTCCGGGATCACTTGCTGAGATTGGACGCAACGAGCCGCCGCATGCGGTTCGCCCACGCCGTCTCGGATAGCTTCATCATTGACTATGCTAGCCGCATGTCCGCAAACGGCGCGATCGTCTACGGCTACGTTGAAAATGACAGAGTCGGCGCCGTCGCAGAACTGCGCAAGATCGGCGACACCTGGGGACATCAGGCCGAAGCCGCATTCTCCGTCGAAGCCGAATTCCAGCAAAAGGGCATCGCCACCGAACTTCTCGGTCGCGTCATCCGTTCAGCCCGCAATCGCGGCGTCAGCACTGTGATCATGAGCTGCCTCGCCGACAACGCGAAAATGCAGGCTGTTGCGCGCCACCACGATGCAGCCCTGCATTTCGAGCAAGGCGAAGTCGTCGGCGAAATCGCGCCTCATGGCGCCAACCCGCTGTCGATGTTTGCCGAAGCCGTCGAAGATCGCATGGGCTACCTGCTCGCCATCTTCGACTTGAAGAAGCATCCCGTCGAGCTAAGGGCGCTGCCGTCCAAAGCCGCCTAACCAAGAAACAGCCTAACCAACAGACCGCGTAACCCAGCGCATCTGGCAACGCCCACAAACATAGCCGCCCCGCTCCTCCCCGCCCTATCGCGGACCAGGAGCGGGGCGGTTTCGTTTGGCACCTCCGCTTCGACGCCCCACAGCCCCCACAGCTGCGACCAAGCGCCCGTCACTCCCCCAGATTGGCAAAAAAACCTCGCAGCCAAGCAAATACGCGTCAAAAAACAGTCAATAAAACAGGCGCTCTCCGCGATTCAGCCACAACCAAGAGTCCGAAAAAGACCCTAAAGTCATGAAAATAGGGATAAAATGAGGATTTTACGCAACAGAAGGGTATAATTAACGGACCGAACGCGGATCGAATTAGTTTTTTTGTCAACAAAAACAACAAATCTAGACATGCTGATTCAAGTTCGAACTGATTCGAACCGATTAATTGGAGAGAACGCAAATGGCAAAGATTTCCGCTAAAGCAAAGACCCCAGTGAAGGCCCCCGTTAAAGCCGCTGCTAAGGCCCCTGCCAAAGCCGTTGCAAAAGCCCCAGCCACGAAGACCTCGGCCCGCAAGCCCGCCGCCAAGGCAGTCGCCAAGGCTCCGGTTAAGGCCCCCGTCAAGCGCGCCCCTGCAAAAAAGCCTACGAAAAAGGCTGCCTAATCAACGCCATACCGGGTGGCCGGCAGTATCGGCCCGGCCCCCGGTTTAAGTCCTGAGCGGATGTGAGTTCGCGTATTTGTGCCCGTCATGAATACCGTCGGCATCGCGGCAATCACACTAAAGCGGCGGGTTATATTTCGCCGCTGGAATAACCTAAAAACGGCTCTTATCGAATCAAGACCGGCAACAGTCATGTTGCCGGTCTTCCGCGTTTATGGATCGTGAACCCCGCCCTGGAATTAACCGGGCGAATAAACTTCCTTAAACCCGGCGCTCCACCATCAGCTTTTTCAGCTCCGCGATCGCCTTGGCTGGATTCAATCCCTTCGGGCAAGCCTTGGCGCAGTTCATGATCGTATGGCAGCGGTACAACCGGAACGGATCCTCCAGATTGTCGAGTCGCTCGCCGGTCGCCTCGTCGCGGCTGTCGATCACCCAGCGATAAGCCTGCAGCAACACGGCAGGACCCAGATAACGGTCCTGGTTCCACCAATAGCTCGGACACGACGTCGAACAGCAGGCGCACAGAATACACTCGTAAAGCCCGTCGAGCTTCTCGCGATCATCCCGCGACTGCGCCCACTCTTTGGGCGGCGCCGGCGTATCCGTCTTGAGCCACGGTTCAATTGACGCATGCTGAGCGTAAAAATTGCTCATGTCGGGCACCAGATCCTTGATGACCTTCATATGCGGCAGCGGATAGATGTTCACCGCCCCCTTAACGTCATCCATGCCCTTGAGGCACGCCAGCGTGTTGGTCCCGTCGATGTTCATCGCGCACGACCCGCAGATGCCCTCCCGGCACGACCGGCGAAACGTCAGCGTTGGATCGATCTCAGCCTTGATCTTCATCAGCGCATCGAGAACCATCGGCCCGCAGTTCTCACGGTCGACATAATAGGTATCGACGCGCGGATTCTCACGATCGTCTGGGCTCCAGCGATAGATCCGGAACTCCTTAAACTTGTCGCCACCTTCGGCAGCGTTCCAGGTCTTACCCTTCTTGACCGTCGAATTCTTGGGAAGCGTCAGCTGAACCATGGGGCCAAATTATCCTGTTTCGTGAACGAAGGTGCGCGCGACCGGACCAATCCGGCATATGCGTTTCGATGCAAAAATCTCGTACTAGTGGTGTTGCACACGGGCCATCTCTGTCAACACTACGAAAGCCGCTGGCCATTGGGTTTCTTCCTGAAATCCCGGCTTCATCAGCGGGCACCGCCTACTCCAGTCGATACGTCTTCAATTGCCGCACCAGCAGGCACAGCTTGTCGGCGATCTCGGCCCCGGCATCCACCGCCACCCTCAGCGTCGCTCGCTGAGATATCAACAGGTTGAGCCGTTCCTGTTGCTCGCCAAAGCCGAAATACAGCTCCTCGGGTGCCACAATTTCCCCGTCCTCGACCGCCGACATGACGTCGAACGCATTCTGCGACGCCAACACAAGCATCGAAGCCACGTCGTTCATGATCTGCTGGTAGAGCTTGGCCGCATCCGCCCCGACGCGCGTCCCGTGCACGCCGAACTTCAGTGGTGACGTCGGCGCACCTTCTCCACAAAACAGCTTCGGATTGCGCTGAAACCGCCGGAAAATCTCGCCAAGCCCCATGCAGCACGTTTCGAGGTCACGCAACGCCACCCCGGCCTTGCGCTTGGCCTTGGCCCGGTCCGGCGTCTTGTCATGCGCCGACCAGTTGATCGCCGCGATCGACGCCACCGCCCCTAGCGCCGCAAGCGCGGGCAATACCGCCGCAAACGGGTCCGGCGGCACGCGCGTATCGCCATCTGACGCTGCCACAGTCGTTTTTTTGTCTACCGACAATGGTGTGTCCTACGAAACCGGACTGCGTTCGCCCGTCCAGCCGATTTACCGCCGCGCTCTAATCGTACGATCTAAAGCAGGTCTCAGATCGTTGTCGTCTTCAATCCGCAACATGCGGATATCTCGAACCGACGGAGTAAACCATGCGAATTTGCCAGCCAAATCCTGCACAGCAACGACACAAGTAACCGCATCCACGCCTTCATCGCCGAAGTAAACACTACCTTGTTGTCGATAAAATCCATAATCCGTCAGAACTTTTTTAATATCGCCATAAGCGTTATTCCAAGACGGATTTCCGTAGGTCGTCTGCAATGTCGACGTGTCCAAATCAACGGTAATCCCATACATTGAGCTGGAACCTCCCCCGACCGAACGCCTGTTGTGGCCAAAGTTTCCCTGACTCTCGAAAGCCATCACCGCCCTCCACTGCCAGCTAATTTCGAAACCCTAATACACACGGGCCTTGGGTTCAATGTACTTGATCTCATCCGTCAGCGTGTTGGTGTGAACCGGCCGCACGCCAAGCTCAACCTTGCACGCCCCATCATCGGCAAACGCCAGCGTGTGCACCATGCAGTTGACATCGTCGCGCTTGGAATAGTCCTCACGCGCATGCGCGCCACGGCTTTCCTTGCGGTTCTCGGCGGAGACGAGGGTCACGACGGCCTGCGAGATCAGGTTGTCGTATTCCATCGTCTCCATCAGATCCGAGTTCCAGATTAGCGAGCGGTCGGTCGTCTTGATGTCGGCGCTTTCGGTCCAGATCTGGCTGATCTTTTCAACGCCTTCCCGCAGCACCGGACCATCGCGGTAAACCGCGCAATTGTTTTGCATCACGCGCTGCATCCGTGCCCGCAACGACGCCGTCGATGTGCTGCCCTTGGCATAGCGGAACCGGTCCAAACGCGACAAGGCGAGCTCAGTGGCGCTCGGCGGCACCGGCGGCAGAGCTGCCCGCGTCTTGACCGTCGCCGCGCACTGCAGACCCGCTGCGCGACCAAAAACAACGAGATCGATCAATGAATTAGACCCAAGTCGGTTCGCCCCGTGGACCGACACGCAGGCCGCCTCGCCGATCGCCATCAAACCCGGCACCACCGTATCCGGGTTGCCGTTCTTCAAAGTCAGCACTTCCCCGTGATAATTCGTCGGGATGCCGCCCATGTTGTAATGAACCGTCGGAATAACCGGGATCGGCTAACGGCGCACATCGACGCCCGCAAAAACCTTGGCGCTTTCCGTGATACCTGGCAGACGCTCATGCAGGATCTTGGGATCCAAATGATCAAGATGCAGATAAATATGATCGGCGTCCTTGCCCACGCCGCGGCCTTCGCGGATTTCCATCGTCATCGAACGTGAAACGACATCGCGCGACGCAAGATCCTTGGCATGAGGCGCATAGCGTTCCATGAACCGCTCGCCCTGGCTGTTGGTGAGATATCCGCCTTCGCCGCGCGAGCCTTCCGTGATCAGAACGCCCGCACCGTAAATCCCGGTTGGATGGAACTGCACGAATTCCATGTCCTGCAGCGGCAGCCCGGCGCGCAGCACCATCGCGTTGCCATCGCCCGTGCACGTATGCGCCGACGTACACGAGAAGTAGGCGCGGCCATACCCGCCGGTCGCCAGAATCGTCTTCTGCGCCCGGAACGTATGAATCGTGCCGTCTTCCATGCACAACGCCACGACGCCAAGGCACGCGCCGTTTCCATCCATCAGCAGGTCAATGGCAAAGTATTCAACAAAGAACTCGCATTGATGCCGCAGCGCCTGACCATACAACGTATGCAGCATGGCATGACCGGTGCGATCAGCCGCCGCGCACGTCCGCTGTGCCGGCGGGCCTTCGCCGTATTCGGTCGTCATCCCGCCGAACGGGCGCTGGTAGATCTTGCCGTCCTCGGTCCGGCTGAACGGCACGCCGTAGTGCTCAAGCTCATAGACCGCAGCCGGTGCGTTCCGGCACAGATATTCGATGGCATCCTGGTCGCCCAGCCAGTCGGCACCTTTAACGGTGTCGAACATATGCCATTTCCAGTTATCGGGACCCATATTGCCCAACGACGCCGCAACCCCCCCTTGCGCCGCAACTGTGTGCGAGCGCGTCGGAAACACCTTGGTGATGCACGCCGTGCGCAATCCAGCCTCGGATGCACCCAGCGCCGCACGAAGCCCTGCTCCGCCCGCACCGACCACAACCACGTCGTACTCATGATCGGTCACCGCATAGGCGGCGCCGTTCGTCTTCGCGGCCATTGTCAGGCTCCAAAGCTAAGTTTCAAAACGGCGAACACGCTCGCGATCCCAATCAGGATTGCAAAAAACGTATTGAGGGCCAGCGCAGCGAGCTTGGCGCCTTCACCATGGATGTAATCTTCGATAATCGTCTGCATCCCGAGCCGCATATGGATCATGCCAGACACGATGAGCAGCAACATCCCCAGTGCCACGAAAGGATTGCGCAGCAATGCCCTGGCCGCCGCATAGTCAGCGCCGGCAATCTTCGCAACGAGCCAGACCAGGAAAATTCCAAGCACCGCGTTGGCGAAACCCGTCAGCCGCTGCATCACAAAATGATCCGTGCCCTCGTGGGCCGATCCCAGATGCCGGACATTCTTGAGAGGTGTTCTCATTTTCATCGTATGATTGCTCCCAGCCCGCCCGAAAGTTGCGTGAACCAGATCGCGCCCGTCAGCAGGACCGAAAGGATGATCGTGCCCCACGACAGCCGGTCGATCGTTGTAAGATCGAATCCGCGCCCGGTGTCCCAAAGAAAATGCCGTAGCCCGCCAAGCATGTGGTGCAACAGCGCCCAGGTATACCCAATCAGAACAACGCGGCCCGGCAACGAGCCGAAAACACCGCTGACATAACTAAAATATGCCGGTCCCGTTGCCGCCGCCGTCAACCACCAAGCCAACAGGATCGTCCCGAAATACAGGGCAACGCCCGTAAGCCGGTGAATGATCGACATCGTCATGTTGATAAGCGGCCGATACACCTGCAAGTGCGGCGACAAAGGCCGTTCAATTGGTAGATTTCGTTCAGATTTTGCGTCGGCCATCCCGCGTCCTCGATTGATCTGCTGCAGTGGGGTACCGTGATGCAGCCCGCGAAGCAATATCGCCTAATGGCGCAAGGCAACCCAATCGGCAGTCAGCAGACCACCAAGTCTGGCGCCATGCATGCAAGAAGCAACGGCGCAAAACAGTCCTCAGACCAGCCCAAGACCCCAGAAAATACTAAAACGAGCCAGCTATCGCCCGTCCAAGCCCATACCCGCTTTCATAGGCGTGCTCTGCAAGCCGCCCCAGGCACCAGTCTCCAGCCACACCAACCATGTGTTTGCTGGAATACAGGAAGCTCTCTCCAAGTGATTGGTCCACTAGCCCATGCCGCCAAAGATACGCCGACATAAACGCCGGTTGCACACTCGGCAGCGATAACGCTCTGCGCACCTCTTCCCAAAGCTCGATCGCAATAACTTCCGGCTCGACGTCCTCCGCCTCGCGGCTAAAGCCTGGTGACGCATGCACAACGATACTTTCCCCGTTTCGCGACCGCCCCTGTTTGCTGCTATTGCGCGAAATCCACCGGATCACTTCCGACATATCGGAAAACACATCCTGATTGGGCAGCACCGCCTGATCGAAATGCACCATCAACGCCCAGCACGGCATCATCCGCGCCCGCGATAACGGCGCTGCTAAATCATCAAGCTTGCCAAGCAAGAGTCGCGCGCTTGGCGCTGGCACCGCAATGGCGATGGCGTGAAACGGCCCCGCCGTCGTTTGATCGTCAAACCAGATTGTCCAGCCTTGATTGCCCTTGGTGTCGCTGCGCGAAATCGTGTGTGCGCGCCGACCGGTGTGAATCCGCACGCCTTCCGCCAACGGCCGCACGATCGACGCCATCCCCGGCGTGCCAACGAACCACGGCAGCATCTGCACGCCGTTTTCACCGCTTTCATTGGTCCGCGGCATCCACCGCGCCGCGTATCCCGATCCCGCAACTTCGTCCAGATAACTACCGAAATTCACGCCGCGCGCCGTCACATATTGCGCGCCGTGATCAAACGAATGCGATCCTTGCCGCAGCGTAGCGATCCGGCCCCCGATCACCCGTTCCTGTTCGAAAACCTCAACGTAACAGCCCGCGCGGCGCATGGCTTGCGCACACGCAAGTCCAGCTAATCCAGCGCCGATTACTGCTGTTTGTTGCGTCACCTTAAATCACCTGAAAACCGCGCCATGCCAGACCGTTCCAGCAGTGACCGGTCAGACACGAATGCGGGCTACGCTCGTTAGCCCCGAATCGATCATAAAGATCCAACGTCGTTGAGAATACATCAACAACTCAAGTAGTTTTTGCGAAATCGAACCTGGAACGCACACTATCAATGCCCACAACGCAACAAAGATTCTCAACTCAACAAATCAAACTAATGAAATCATTCAGAAAAAATATAATCATACTTTCTGGTCAACACTTTCGTGTGTTATCATTTAGCTGGTGAAATCAGCCCGCACGCAATCCGTGCCCCGGCATTTCCGTCCCCCTCGGAAATGTAATCGTCCGCTTTTTCAAACACCACGAATGCAGTGCCGTCCGCATCGAAAATCGTCTCTTCAGCTTCACGATTGAGCGACACGAACGGACTGACCAGCTCGACCTCGACCTCTCCCGACGGACCGACAAAGATATTCGGCAGATCGCCCACCATGGGGCCCTCGTCGTTCAAATAGCCATGCTTGGCACCCAGCGGATTATAAATCGCGCCCGCGCTCTTGAAATCGCCTTCGCATTTGCCGGATTCATGCACATGCAATCCATGCGGCCCTGGCGTGAGCCCTTTGAGCTTAATCCGCAGCAACACGCCAGCCGTGGTCTCGATCATCTTGATCGTACCAACCTCGCGGCCATCGACGCCTTTCAATTCGGCCTGCGCCTTCTCACCAACCGCATGTGCTGTCCCCTGAAGCGTAAACGCTCCAAGCACCAACGCTGCAATCCCGACCCCAAAACGCATAGCAAAAAACCCCGGACAATGCCCCCGCATCTATCCTATCGATAGTCTGGCGCGGCGTGTATGCCAAGCGTCCGTTTGGCTTATCGCGGCAATAAAACCCACGCGTCGAGATCGAGCACCACGCCTTCGGCATAGTCGCCCTTGGCCGTCTTCAGCGGAAACGCAGCACAACTGGCGTTTTTCGTCCCGATCATGCGAATCCGCAGCGCGCCAACGTCGCGGCGTCCGGGCAGTTCGGCCTTTTCCAAAACTTCCGACCAAGCGTAAACCGTATCGCCGCCAAAGCACGGCGCCACATGCCGCCCGCCATTGATCGCCGCAAAGTGAAACGCATTACCCAAACCGTTGAACGACAATGCCCTGGCGAGCGAAAGCACCACCCCGCCATACACCAGCCGCCGCCCAAACCGGCCCTGCCCCTCGGTATGCTGGTTGAAATGCACCTTCGCGGTATTCTGATAAAGCCGCGTTGCCATCTGATGCTCGGCTTCTTCGAGCGTCATCCCGTCCACGTGGTCGATGCTCTCGCCGACCGTATAGTCGCCCCACATATGCGGCGACCCCGACAACGCCGTATCGAACTTGGCCCGGTCAATCGTCGGCACGGCCGTACCCAGCTCGCTAGGATCAACCCGGTCCGGCAACGCGGGCACAATCGCCTCGGGTGCCGCCGAAGCCTTGTCGCGCTTGCGCACCATCACCCAGCGCGTATAGGTCAGCACAACATCGCCATGCTGATTACGCCCCGTCGAGCGGACGTAAACAGTGCCCGTCTCTTTGTTGGAATTCTCTTTAATTCCAATAACTTCTGAAACGGACGACAGAGTATCGCCGGGATAGACCGCGCGCACGAACCGGCAATCGGCATAACCAAGATTGGCGATCGCATTCAGTGAAATATCCGGCACCGTTTTGCCAAACACCACGTGAAACACCAGCATATCGTCGAGTGGTGCCTGAGGGTATCCGATGGCCTTGGCGAACGCATCCGATGAGGCAACAACAAACCGCGGCCCATAAAGGCTCATGTACAAAGCCGCATCGCCCGCCGTCACAGTGCGCGGCGTCGCATGCGCGATAACCTGACCGAACCGGAAATCCTCAAAGAAATTACCCGGATTCGTTTTGATGACCGTCATGAGCCTGTTCACCTGAGCCGCGCTAAAAAACAATAGGGATTGTTCTCAACTGACCGGCACGATCCCGCAACCGTCAGCGGCGTCGCAGGCGATGTATCCACCGGTCCACTTCCAGCCAGCCCCCTCGCTGGCCAAACGGCGAAAGAAAATCATCGCCCGCAAAGCTGAGCGCGCGCCACGCACTGCGTAAGCCCCAACCCCAACGGATAGGGATGGCAGTGGAATCGGGGCGCTCGGCTACGCACAAAGCGATAGCCGTCTTTGAGCATAAAGCCCTTCAAATCCTGAGCCTGATGAGTGAGATTGGCCTGCGCCACCAGTCGCGCATTCGCTTTGCCCGGCGACACCCCTTGCCCGATTGCCTCCTCGCAGCCCGCACGAGCAGGCAACCCGCTCTTGGGTACAAACCCGCCGCAGCCGGTCACGGCTAGCACCGGCAAAAACAACAACGCAATTCGCACATACAGCATCGAGGGGGCCCAATCAGAACGCAACCCCAGCACCATGAACCTTGGCGGTTAGCCAAGACTTAACGCCCCGCCCAAACTGGTACGGATCGTTCGTGGCCGCTTCGTGATGACAATGCGGCAAAGGAATCTTCGTTCTCGCCGACCGCTTGCAGGATCCTGACCCTACTTTACGTCAGGCATCACGCCGCCAGAACGTAATTGTATTTTGAGCATCTCTGAAATGTAATTCTTCAAGGGCCCCAGATCCGCACGCTCATCAACCATATTCTCATCGGCATGGCGCAAGCCTTTGTAGTATTCACCCGGTGCTTCCTTGATCTGCTGCGGAATCATATTCTTTCCTGGCAACAGAAAACCCAAACGTCGGCACAATACGAAATAGGCTGCCGCTCTTGCGGTGCGGCCATTCCCTTCTTCAAATGGATGTATCCAGTTGAGCCGCCACATAACATAAGCACATAGCTCAACAGCATCCCACGCCTGCCACTTAGAATTGCACTCGACTATGAAGTTGTGGAAATGATCCTTCACGGAGTCCGGATGCGGTGGCGTGTAAGGCGACCCCTCTATATGAACCTCTTCCCACCTCAACTCGCCGGGGGTAGGGCTCAGATTAACGACCGCAAAATGATTCAAACTTTGAACAAATGGCCCAGACAACCCTAGGTGAGCCGCACCATTCCCGGCAAACGACAGCATGATGCTCTGCTGTAAAAACTCATACTGCCACAACAGATTTCGATTTGTTATGAACGAATGGAGTTCCGGTTGTCGCCAAAAGTCCACAACCAACGACATACTGAACCCTCGTACTTCTCGAAATCTGCATATTCACTTAACGAATCACCTCCGAGCGAGGCCGAGTATCACAGGACGGACCGCCAGATACCGTATCCAGACTCCCATCCCATCCTGCGCTCGAACGCATAACCTTATCTGCCTTTTTCATCGATGCTTTTGAGGAAGAAACATACTCCTCTGGCAGATTCCCAAAAGCAAAATTGATCCGTTGCTCAGCTCGATCAGAGGGCGACATCGGTTTTGTTTTAGCAGCAGCAATAAGCTCTTCCAGTTCCTGGTCCATGCTAACCCCTGGTAGATTTCCATGCATTTTCGAAGATGTAACTAACTGATTCGATAAATCTTAACGAAGCCTCTCAAGAAATCTAAACCGGAACGAACTAGGAACTCAAGCGCTTATAATGCTGTACCCACAACAGGAAGAACAATAACGCCCTAGCTCCGCCCTTCAGCCGCTTCTGTAAGCCCCATTTCGCCAATCGCTTCGGCGATCACGACGGTCCGCTGCGCCATCACCAGATGCAACCGCTCGACCATGCGCCCCTCGACGGTAATGACGCCCTTGCGATCATTCCCCGGCTGCTGGAATGCCGAGATGATCTTGCGCGACCATTCGACTTCCTCGTCCGTCGGCGAGAAAATATCGTTGCACGGCCCGACCTGCGACGGATGGATCAGGGTCTTGCCATCCATACCCAGCGTCCGCCCATGTTCACATTCCGCCCGGAACCCAACGTCGTCCTTGTATTCGTTATAGACCCCATCGACCACGTCGAGCCCATAAGCGCGCGCCGCGACAATGGTCATGGCGAGCCACGGCACCACCGCGAACCGGTCATGTGACATGCGAGCCCGGCTTTCCTTGAGCAAGTCGTTGGTGCCGAGCACCAGACAGGCCATCCGGTTTTCAGGATCGATCCCCGTCGCTGCAATTTCCTTGGCATTGATGATTGCCATCGGCGTCTCGATCATGGCCCAGAGCTTGACCTTGTCGGATGCACCCGCAGCCTTCAACACCTTGGCAGCACTCACGATATCTCCCGGATGAGACACCTTGGGCACCAAAATCGCATCGGGCTCGGCAGCGGCTGCCGCGAACAGATCCGCGCTCCCCCACGGCGTCTCCAAGGCGTTGACCCGGATTACCAGCTCGCGCGACCCGTATTCATGCGACCGAACCGCCGCACATACGTTATCGCGCGCTTGCGGCTTGCTATCGGGCGCAACCGAATCTTCCAAATCCAAGATGAGCGTATCCGCCGGGATTGTCCGCGCCTTCTCCAGCGCCCGCAGATTCGCACCCGGCATATAAAGCACACTGCGCCGTGGCCGGATGTTCATGATGCTCGCTCTCCAAATTTGACGGCTGTTCCAAAACGCGGAAAACACCATACTGCACTGCAAAATGCCTGCAAGCCTTGCTAAAGCAGCGCCCGCATATTTATACCTACCGCGTGGGGTTGGTGGGGCGGCCACGCGCTAAGCATAGAGAATACCAGACGAAAGCGCTACAGGAGCTCGTCGCCGCCAATGGCTCGCATTCTTGCCATATCCTCCCAGGTCGCGCGCGGTCACGTCGGCTTGTCGATCATTGTCCCGGCGCTCCAGGCCCTCGGCCATGAGGTCATTGCCCTTCCAACGGTCATCCTCTCCAACCACCCCGGCCATGCCCATGTCGCAGGCACAGCCATCGACCCCGACGTTTTGCACGATATGCTGAATGCGCTTGACTCCAACGGCTGGCTTACCGGCTTGGACGCCGTCCTGACCGGCTACCTGCCCACCGCAGATCACGTCGCGTTCGCCAGCCGCGCCGTCGAACGCGCACGCGCCGCCAATATCTCACGCACTATCACCTACCTCTGCGACCCCGTCCTCGGCGACGACCCCAAAGGCCTCTACATCGACGAGAGCGCCGCCATCGCGATCCGTAACAAACTGATTTCAGTGGCAAACATCACCACCCCGAACCGCTTTGAGCTGTCCTTCTTGCTTACTAAAGACATCCGTTCAACAAACGACGCCTTCACTCACCCCCTCACCGGTCCCATCACCGTCGCAACCTCAATTCCATCGGCCAACCCCGCCGAAACCATCAACGTCTTAATCACGAGCGAAATCAGTGCACTAACCCGCGTCCAGCTGCGCGCCAACTCCCCCCACGGCACCGGCGACCTGTTCTCGGCACTTCTCCTCGCGGCCCGCCTCGACGGCAAATCCATGCCCCAAGCCCTCGCATTTGCAACGGCAGGCGTCGATCAAACCCTTGCAAAATCGGCAGACAACGACGAACTTCTGGTCACTGCATTGCCAACGCCCGCTCATTTTCCCCCGCCATGGCCCATCGAACGTCGCATTAATCACAAACCCTGAAACAAGAGAAACCCCCATGTCGCCTTTCCCCTCACACCTGACGGACCGCTTCCACCGCTTCAAATTCCGCCACTTCGACCAGAACCGCGACCATTACGAAGAACTCGCCAACTTCGGCCAAAGTCCCGACGTCATGGTCGTCTCATGCTGCGACAGCCGCTGCGATCCCGAAACGATCTTCTCGGCCATGCCCGGCGAACTGTTCGTCGTCCGCAACGTCGCCAATCTCATCCCGCCCTACGAAAGCGGCGGTAAATTCCACGGCGTGTCGGCAGCGCTCGAATTCGCAGTTCTGAACTTGCGCGTGAAGCACATCGTCATCATGGGTCATTCCGGCTGTGGCGGCATCAAAGCAGCGCTCGAACAGAGCAGCGCCAAGCAGACCGAAGCGATGTTCATCCAGCGTTGGATGTCCATGCTCGACGACTGTCGCCTCAGTATCCTCGCCAGCCATCAGACCTCTTCGCGAAAGGAAATGCAATGTGCACTGGAGCATGAAGGCATAAAGGTCTCGCTCGCCAACTTGCGCACTTTCCCGTGCATTCAGATCCTGGAAAACAAGAGCAAAATCGAACTTCACGGAGCCTATTTCGACATCGGCACCGGCAACCTCGAAGTCCTCAACCAGCACAACGGCGAATTCCACGCCCTTTAAACAATATGCCTTCTCCCTGGGGTAAGGGAGAGGGCTTACCCCGGACGTTCCCTGCCATACAAAAAAGGGCGGAAGCTTAAGCCTCCGCCCTCCAAATTCGTCCACAATGCGACCGTCGCTTACGCAACCGCTGCCAGATTGCGCAGCACGTAGTGCAGAATGCCGCCGTTACGGAAGTACTCGATCTCGTCGAGCGTATCGATCCGGCAGATGATCGGCACCTGCTTTTTCGAGCCGTCCTTCGACACGATCTCAGCCACCATCTTCTGGCGCGGCTTCACTGTGGCCAAGCCCAGGATCGACACCGTTTCCGAGCCATCAAGTCCCAACGTCTGCGCGCTCGTGCCCTCCTCGAACACGAACGGAACGACGCCCATGCCGACGAGGTTTGAGCGATGGATACGCTCATAAGACTGTGCGATGACCGCCTTCACGCCGAGCAGGTTGGTGCCCTTTGCAGCCCAGTCACGCGACGAACCGTTGCCGTATTCGATACCGGCGAACACGACCAGTGGCACGCCTTCGGCTTCGTACTTCATCGCAGCATCGTAGATCGGCAAGGTAGCGCCGTCTGGAAAATGCTTGGTCCAGCCGCCTTCCTTCACGTTGCCGGCCACATCCTTCATCATGTTGTTCTTGATGCGGATGTTGGCAAACGTGCCGCGCATCATCACTTCATGATTACCGCGCCGCGTGCCGTATTGATTAAAGTCCGCTGGCACCACGTTGTGCGCCAGCAAGTAAGCCCCTGCCGGGCTGTCCTTCTTGATCGAACCGGCCGGAGAAATGTGGTCGGTCGTGATCTTGTCGCCAAACAAGCCAAGGATACGCGCACCCTTGATGTCGCCGATGGCAACCGGCGTCTTGGTGAGATGGGTGAAATACGGCGGGTTCTGCACGTAGGTCGACGCAGCCTCCCACGCATAGGTCTGACCCTTGCCGGTATCGATGCCCTGCCAGTTGTTGTCGCCTTTGAACACGTCGGCATAACGCGACTTGAACATCGCGCGCGTGATGTTTTCGGCAACGAACTTCTGAATCTCATGCGACGTCGGCCAGATGTCCTTGAGGAACACCGGCTGGCCGTCGCTGCCTAGTCCGATCGGCTCGGTCGTCAAATCTTTCTGCACCGTGCCAGCCAACGCATAGGCGACCACCAGTGGCGGCGAGGCAAGATAGTTTGCCTGCACGTCGGGCGAGACGCGACCTTCGAAGTTGCGGTTGCCCGAGATAACCGAAGCAGCCACGACGCCGTTATCGTTGATCGACTTGGAAATATCGGCCTGCAACGGACCCGAATTCCCGATGCATGTCGTGCAGCCAAATCCAACGAGGTTGAACCCTAGTGCATCGAGCGACTTCTGCAGACCAGCCGCCTCCAGATAGGCCGCAACCACCTGCGATCCAGGTGCCAGCGACGTCTTCACCCATGGCGCAGACTTCAGGCCCTTGGCCACCGCGTTGCGCGCCAGCAGGCCCGCTGCAATAAG